>MWJR01000099.1 GCA_002127415.1 Calditrichaeota bacterium AABM5.125.24 | reverse complement strand
TGGGGGCGTGCGCCTTGCCGCAGAGCAACCCAAAAGCAATTCTCGGACAGACTGCTACGTCGGAATGACAGAGCTCAGTGTCAACCATAAAATGCCCCCCTTAATATGAGAGCGTTGAAAAACGCGAAATTCCCGCTGGCAGACGTCCTCGTCTGCCAGCGATATCAAGGACTTAGGTGTCAGACGGGGGCGTCTGACACCGGGCATTTATGATGCGGGTTCTGATTGCGGTCGGGCACGGAGGCATCTATTCGGGAGGGGCGCATCAGGCGTTATACCAGCTTGCGGGTTTGAAGGCCGCCGGGGTGGAGGTTATGGCGGTATGGGGGCCGGATGCGGAGGGTGACCCGCGCGGCTTCCGACGGCTCGAACAGGTGGGGATCCCGTTCGAAATCCTTCCTATAGATCACCGTCCGACCGTAAAGAGCCTGCGGAGCTTCAGACGCATCATCCGCGACTTCAGTCCCGATGTCCTCGAGTGCGTAAAGAGCGGGGCCCAGTATCACGCCCTCTATGGCGGTGTGGGGCTGCGGCGGCACGCGCTGATATTCTACCGCGGTATCAGCCGGCCGATGGACATCTTCCAGGGGCTGAAATACAGGTTACGGCGGGTCGACCGGGTCATCGCCAACAGCGAAGCCTTGAAGCGGATTATGGCCACTACCGGCCGCATCCTTGAGGGTAAGATAGACGTCGTTCCCGGTGAGTTCGACCCTGCCTGCAGCGAACCAGCCGCAGTCGATGCATCCGGGCTGAGGCAGGAGCTCTCCATCCCTGAAGGTGTGCCGCTTATCACCCAGCTCGGCAACCGTGCTCCCTGGCGTGGTCAGGAGGTGACCCTTGAAGCTGCTGCGAGGCTGAAGGCGGATGGCTACCGGTTCCACCTGCTGTTCTCCGGACGGGAAACCGAGACGCTCCTGGATATCGTAAAGAGTCTGGGGATGGAGGATATGGTCACCCTCTCCAGCTATCGCCGCGACCCTGAACGGCTCCTGAAGGAGACAACCGTGGCGGTCAACGCCTCGACCGGGCTTGAGAGCCTCTCCGGTGCGTTGCTGAACGCGCAGGCGATGGGGATTCCAGCTGTGACATCAGCCCTGGCCGGTAGCGTCGAAATCGTCGAGGATGGGGTTACAGGCAAGGTTGTTCCGGTGGGCGACCCAGAGGCTCTGGCGCGGGCGATTGCCGGTATCCTCGATATGGAACCGGGCCTCAGGGAGAAGATGGGAAAGGCTGCCAGGGAACATGTCATGAAGATATTCTCATCCGAAGCCCGCACAGAAAAAAGGCTCGACGCCTACCGTCGAGCCATCGAGCACAGGCACCGGATCATAGTGGGTGTGTCGTCACGTGTCCCCACGTGACGGCATAACAAACCCATTTTCACTGTCACGTGAGGGCACGCGACAGCACTTAAATGATCCCGATTGTTCCCCGCTTAACCCATCCCTGACGGTCGGTGCCTGCGGATATCTCGAACCACCCCTCGAGCTCTCTCAATACCCGCACCTTTGTTCCCTCGTGGAGGCTGAACAGCAATTTGCCGGTCTCTTCAGCCGGGGCGCTCAGCACCTGAACCTCGGTCTCCGTCAACACCCCTTCGCGTCTGGTGAGGTCGTCGCGGACGTCCAGAGCGAGAAGCGACAGATCCACGGCCAGGACTACCACCAGTGCCCATACCAGCCGTGTCAATCTGCGCCGGGCCGCGAAACCCCGCCATGCCCACTTCCTGATCCCCAGGGTCGCGAACACCAGGAAACAAAAAACCGTTCCACCCAGAGCCAGTGTGTCACGCGGGAAGGCAGCCCTCAGCCGGTCAAACTTGTTCCAGATCGGCAGGCGAACCGGTTCGTCGAGCTTGTCGACCAGCCGCGCTCGGGCTATGGCAAGGTTGGCAGACAGGTCGCTGTTCTCCCCCATCAGCCGATCCGCCTTCTCCCAGTAGAGAATCGCCTCGCCCGGTTCACTCAGTTTGAAGTATGCGTTGCCCATATTGTAGAACAGCTCGCCGGCCTGGTATCCTGATGTCTCGATCTGCTTCCAGTAGTCCAGTGCACCGGCCCAGTCCCCATCCAGATAGGCGCGGCTGCCGGCATCGAACAGAAGCTCGGGAGTTCCGCAGAATGCTGTTGGCAAAGCGACAAAGTGAAATAGTGATATGGTGACAAAGAACAACAAAAAGATCGGTTGTGCGGACATTCCTGTCCGTCCCTTCGAAACCGATGAGTTTATACCGTTATGTATCATCACCTGAGGGCGAGATAGGGGTTTAGATGTCAGGTGAGGGCACCTGACATCACAGCACATCTTCACAGCAGCTTTTCCAGCTTCCCGGCGGCCTCTTTGAAGCGTTTCAGCAGCGCCCCGGTTCCCTCCGCGTCCGTGGATGCACTGCCGAACTTTACCCTGTCGGACTCGGAAAGAAGCCCCATAACCGCCGCCATCAGCTCTCTGTCGGCTCCGCGGTCGGTCAGTCTTCGTTCAATAAGGTCGCCGGTCAAACTTACGGCCGGCTCCCCGGCTATCGCTCCCACCATCTCTGCCAGTTCATGTCCGGCGGCGACCACTGCGGTGTGTTGATCTCCACGCTTCGCCAGCCTGGATGCCTCGTTTAGACCTCGGCGCATCCGGTCGGGAGCCCTCCGACGGCGCACCGCAGCCGGATCTGCTGCGCGGCGCACCAGGGTTGACTCGATCCCCAGACCGAGAAGATACAACAGCGGCGATGCAGCTACCGAGAGATAGAGCCACAGCGAGCGGTAGATCGGGCTCTCGGCTGCTGTCAGCGGGCCGCCGAGCTCCTGGATAAAGCGGATGTCGCTGTCGAGGAGGGTAACTTCAGATGGCCCGGCTCCATAGCCAGCCAGGGTTTCATCCTCAGAAGGCGTTACGGTTAACCTGAGGCCGCCGGCTTTCAACCTTTGGTAGGTGCGTTCCCGGGGGCTGAAGTAGCTGAAGATGACCGGTTCGAGTATGAAGCTGCCCGGGCGGCGAGGAATTACCAGGTAGGTGAAGGTCTTATTTCCGCGCATCTTCCCGTCGGTGAGCGAGATATGAGCGTCGCTGGTGGGGTCGAACTGCTCGAAACCGGAAGGCAGCTTCAGCTCCGGTGAATCGACCGACTTCAGGTAGCCGGTGCCGTTGATAGTGACCTTGACGGTCAGGGCGTCGTGCTGCGCGATCGTCTGATTATCGTAGTCCACCTTTAGCCGGAACTCACCGACATCACCGCGGAAATCGGCCGGACGACCCCGCCCGGGGATGTCGAGGACGGTCAGCGTCAGCGGCTCGGTCGAGACGGTTCGAACCTCCCTGCGTCCGCGGGAAAAGAACTGGTCATCCCAGAAGCTGTCAAAGATGTCGCGTGAACGCCGCCGCCGCTCGACCGGCATCTCCACGGTGCAGTCCATCACCAGCGGTTCGAGCTCCAGACGACCGGCTCGGGTTGGAAACAGGCCTATCTTGCGGATCACCGCCATCTTGAACGGTGTCCCGCGGACGGTGACGTCCTGCAGCGCCGGCCGGCTGGGCATCGGGAACTCCTCCTGCCAGAACCCAGTGAGTTGTGGCAGTTTGGTAAACTCGTAACCCGCCACGTTGACCCTCAGGTAGAGGCGGTAGGTAACGGTCGCCATCTCCAGCCGGTAGAGGGTGTCCTTGCTGGCGCAGGCGGTGACGAAGAGATCCGGGGGCTTCCGAGGGCTGGATAGAGTGGCTTCACCGCCGGGAGGCTCCCTCTCTTTTAGTGGGGAACCGGTTGTGGGAAGGACCTCCAGTTGGATTGGGGAGCTGCTGTAATCCCTGCGTCCCTGCCGGGCTCGCGCCGGCCCTATAGTCAGGGTGCCGGGTCTCAGCGCTCTGAGGCGGTAGGTCATAGACTTGGACTGGGAAATACGCCCGTTCACCATCTGAAAGTTTGTGCTGGTGGAGGGTCCCATCACAACCTCCAGCCCCTCGAAATCCGGCGGTTCGATCTCCGGCAGCGACCTTCCACCGGACAATGTAATCGTGTAGGTGAAACTCTCCCCGACCGACAGCGTGCCCCTGTCAACCTCGGCCTGAATCTCTATCGCCGCATCGACCCTGGGGACAGTTGCGAAAATGAGCGTCAGCAGGGCCCGGACGATTAGACTGTTGGTGCAATATGCAGGTGTCAGTTGGGGGCACCTGACACCACATTTCAACGCTGAAGCCCTCACCAATCCTTCTCCAATCGACTGGGCTGGCCGAACTGCCGCTTGAGCTTCTCCTTCTGCGCCTCCTGCTCGTCGTTCTCGAGCGCCTGTAGGAGCTGGAGTGCCTCCTCAGGGGTCATCTCTGTCTGCTGGTCGGGCTGCGGTCGTCGGAGCGAATCCTGGGCCGTGGTGAGGGAATCCTGCATCGATTGAGGCTGCTGTTGAGGCGGCTGCTCCTGCTCCTCATCCTCAGGTTGCGGCTGCGATCGGGGCTGCTCCTGCTGCTGAGCGGACGAGTCCCCCTCTGAACTTGACGATTGTTGCTGCTGAGGCTGCATTTGCCTCATCATCAGAGCCAGCTCGAGGTTGTGTTTGGCGTCCTGATGGTCGTGTTGCAGATACAGGGCGTTCTTGTATGCCTTGACGGCTTCGTCGAAACCGCCGGTTTTGAACAGGCTGTTTCCGAGGTTATACCAGGCGTCGGCGGCCAGGCGCGGGTTCTGTCTGGCGGCAGCCTGATTGAAGGCCTGGGCGGCGCCGGGGAAGTCCTGCAGCTTATACCGGGCTGCGCCGAGGTCGTAGCGGAGCTCATCCCGGTCGGGATCTGCCTCGAGGGCCGCCATAAACTCGGCAAGAGCCCGGTCATACTCCTCGCCTTTGTAGTGTTCAATCCCCTTTGCCGCCGCCTTGCGCGGGCTGTCAGCTATGACATTAACTGGCACAAGCATGGTGACGGCAATCAACCCGAATGTGAATGTATGAAGTGTTAAAAGATTCCTCACCTTTCCACTTTTCCACTTTATCACTTTCACACTTTTATACTTATTCATCTTCGCCTCCGTCCCGGAGGGACGGCATGTTCGAGCAGGATGAGCACGAATGTCGCCGCCAGCGGCCACTGGAAGCGATCCTCGAAATCGGTGTATTCCCTGGTTTCAAACTGCTCTTTGTCCAGACCTGCGATCTTCTTATAGATCTGTTTGAACTCACCTCCGGTGGGGGTGGCTCGGTAGAACTCCCCGCCGGTGACTTCGGCGATCCTGGCAAGCAGTTTCTCGTTGAGGCGCGAGATTACGGTTCCCTTTTCCCTGTCCTTCTTGTAACCGGCGATCCGATCGCGATCATCCTTGACCGGGATAGGTGCGCCGGTGGGTGAAGCCATCCCGACGGCGTAGATGATGATCCCCTCCCTGGCGGCTTCTTTGGCTTCGTCCAGAGCGCCCGCCTCGTGGTCTTCCCCGTCGGTGATGAGGAGGATAATCCGTTGTGCGCTGCTTTCAACCCGAAATGCGCGCCGTGCCTGCTTGATGGCCGCGGCCAGTGACGTGCCCGGCTGAGGTATCATCCCCGGTTCGAGCGAGCTCAGGACCGACATCACTGCGGCATAGTCGAGGGTCAACGGCACCTGGACGAAAGCCACACCCGCGAACGGAACCAGCGCCACCCGGTCACCCCGGAGCCGTTCCAGCAGCCGCGCCACCTCGTGGCGGGCCTTCAACAGACGGTTCGGGGTGATATCCTCGGCCAGCATTGACTGTGAGACATCGACGGCTATGGCCAGGTCGCTGCCTTCGCGGGTGGCTTCGACCAGCCGCGTTCCGACCTGGGGCCCGGCCACAGCGATGATCAACAGCCCGATAGCTGCTGAAGCCAGCCAGCGCTTGACCAGGAGCCTCGCCGGCGCACGGTCCGGAAGCGCGGCATCCCACAGCGGTGCGTTCGCCCACCGCTTCATAGCCCGCAGCCGCCAGCGGTATTCCCACCAGGCCAGCGCCAGCAATATCGGCACCCCCCAGAGGAGGTGTAGTAATTCAGAATGGGCGAAGCGGATCATACCAGCCCTCGCAGAAACATAGTCGAGACTGCAAAGCTGAGGGTCAGCAGCCCCAGTGCCGCCAGTGCCCAGGGATAGAACAGCTCGCTGTAGCGGCGGAAGGCGCGCACCTCGATGCGGGTCTTCTCCATACGGTCGATCTCGGCGAATATCTCCCGCAGCTTGTCCTCGTTGGTGGCGCGGAAGTAGCGTCCGCCGGTAGCGTCGGCTATTTCACGCAGCAGCTCTTCGTCTATCGAGACCTTGACACGTTGAATGGTCTGACGACCGAACATATCGCGGGTCGGGTAGGGGGCCGTGCCTCGACTGCCGATGCCGATGGTATAGACCCGGACTCCCAGCGCCTGAGCCGCTTCGGCGGCGGTGGTCGGGGGCAGGCCGAAGTTGTTCTCGCCGTCGGTCAGGAGTATCACCACCTTCGACTTGGCCTCACTCGATTTCAGCCGGTTAAGCGCGGCGGCGAGGGCGTGCCCTATGGCGGTGTTGTCGGGATCCGCAAGCCCCACATCCACCCCCTCCAGCAACTCCAGCAGGATTGCGTGGTCAACCGTCAACGGACACTGGGTGAAGGCCTGCTTGGCGAACAGCACAATCCCGATCCGGTCGTTCTGGCGCTGACGGACGAAGTCAGCCGCCACGGTTCTGGCAGCGCCGACGCGGTCAGGGGTGAAGTCCCGAGCCAGCATACTGGCCGATATGTCCAGGGCCAGAGCGATGTCGATCCCTTCGGTATAGACGTCCTGTCCGTGGCTGACCGACTGAGGCCGGGCCAGAGCTACTGCCAGCAGGATCACTGCTGCAACCACAACCATAAGTGGCAGGTGACGCAGATATGACTTGAATCTGTTCGGCTTTGCCGATCTGATAACCTTCAGGGCTGTGAAGGTCACGGCGGGGAAACGCGCCTTAAGCCTTCGGATGTAAATCCAGACCAGCGGAGCCACCGCCAGAATCAGGATGAAATACCAGGGATCAGCAAAGTGAGGCATTTATATCAATGGATATCTATGTCGTCTGCACAACTGAAACCTCCTGCGGCCTCGTAGCCTCGACATAGGCGAAGGCTGCGTCGAGGTTCCGGTCATTCTCACTCGGGTCGGATTTGAAGCGGGCGAACTTGACCAGATCGGCGCAGGTCAGGATTCTTCGCACGGGCCGGAACAGGTCATCCCCGTCCGACCAGCGCCGGCGGCGCATGAACAGCTCTTCCGTAGTCATCTCGGGGGCGTTCATATCGAAGCGACCGCCGATATACTCCTTCACGATCTCTGTCAGCTCGCTGTGATATTCCTTCAGATAGCCGTTCTGCCAGAGGCGCTTGACACGCAGCTCCTCCAGCCGGCGCAGGGCCAGTTGGTGAGGCGGGGGCGGAGGCGGGGTCCAGACCGGGACGAGCCCCTTGCGTCTCCGGGCGCGACTCCAAAGTAGACAGCCGAGGACCACAAGTATCAGCAAACCTCCGATTATAATGATGTATGGGAGCAGTTCACTGATGGTCCAGGCCAGCTTGACCGGTGGACGGATGTCGCGGATATCGGCCAGGCTGTCGGCCGGTTCCAGTATGCTCTCAACTTCGATCACCCCGGGTTCAACCCGGATGGTGTCGGTGTGGTCGGGATAACTTATGACCACCGGGAGTTCGGGAAGCTCTGCGCGGCCCGGTTCAAAGAGCGATAGTATGTATCGGGCCGATCGTTCGCCCCGACCGACCCTGAGCGTGTCCATTCTGATGATCTCGGCAGGTGCGAGTTCATCGGGTCCGGGCCAGATGACCCTTCCCTCCTCCGGAACCGGCAGGGTGATGACCATTTCGACCGGATCGCCGACGGTGATGGCGCGGGGTTCGAGCTCGATGGTGACCTGTGCCCAAGCAGGCATAAAACTGGAAAGGAGAAAATAAATAGATAATGTTTTACGATTCATCATTTAGTAACGAACTCATTTGTGCAAATAAAATTACATACAATGTAAATGGTGGGTCGGACATTTCTGTCCGCCATCCGCCGAAGGCGGATTTAAGGCACACCAGTCTTGGATATTCTCACCCTTCGGGTGAGCGCGGACAGGAATGTCCGCCCAACCATAGATTAGTCATCCATTGACCAGTTTTTAATATCCCAGTCGTCTTAATCAGTTCACCTTCTCCGCTCGCGCATCCGGAAGAACTTTATGAGCGCCATCAGGTAAGGCTGATCAACCGGCAGCTCAATCCTGTCCACGCTGATCGACTTGAAGAATGCGTCACGACCTTCCGCTTGCCTGGCGGCGTTGAGTTCGAACCGCTTCCTGAAAGCCCTGGACGAGGTGTCGATCCACACGAGCTCGCCCGTTTCGGGGTCGCGCAGCGGGACCAGTCCTGCAGGTGTCAGCTCCCGTTCGCGTGGGTCGTAGAGCTCGATCGCGATCAGGTCGTGCTTGCGGCCTGCCACGCGGATCGCCTTCTGGTAGCCCTCATCGGCGAAGTCGCTGATGAGGAACAGCACCGACCGCTTGCGCAGGGCGTGCAGGGTATATTCGAGCGAGGCGGCGACTGAGGTCCCGCGCGACACAGGCCGGAAGACAAGCACATCCCTTATCAACCGCAGAACATGACGCTGACCCTTCTTCGGGGCCACAAAGTGTTCAACCCGGTCGGTGAAGAGGAGCAGTCCGACCTTGTCGTTATTGGTCAGGGCGCACAGGGCCAGCAGCGCGGACAGTTCGGCAGCCACCTCACGCTTTCGAGAATGCACGGTTCCGAACTCACCCGAAGCCGATACATCCACCAACAGCATTATGCTCAGCTCCCTCTCCTCGCGATATATCTTGACGTAGGGATGCCCCATCCTGGCCGAGACATTCCAGTCGATGTTGCGGACATCGTCACCGGGAGAGTATTGCCGCACCTCGTCGAAGTCCATCCCCTGCCCCCTGAAGACGGAGTGATAGCGGCCGCTGAAGACATCGTGAACCTGCAGCCGGGTGCGCAGCTCCAGCAGCCGCACCTTCCGCAGCAGCTCGCGGGATACGGGCGGATGGCCGCCTTCGTTGCTATGGTCGATGGTCAATGGTAGATGATCAATGATTGATGAACTCAGGCACTCAGGCACTTTCTCACTATCAAGGCACCTCGATGTGGTCGAAGATGTCGCGGATGACGTCGTCGGAGGTGATCTCGTCCGCCTCGGCTTCAAAGGTGACCATAACCCGGTGTCTCAGCACCTCATAGCCGATGGCGCGGATATCCTCCGGGGTGACGTAGCCACGCCGGCGCAGAAACGCATGAGCTCGTGCCGCCCCTGCCAGATATATCGAGGCCCGGGGTGAGGCGCCATACCTGATAAGGCCCTGGAGCCGTTCAAGGCCGAAACGAGCCGGTTGACGGGTAGCAAACACCACATCGAGGATGTAGTTCTCGACCTTCTCGTCGATATAGATCCGCTCGATCAGCTTCCGTGCTTTGAAGATTTGTTCCGGTTTGACCACCGGCGCGATCCCGTCGGCGCTGGAGGTGTCACCCTGGCGCAGGATCTGGAGCTCCTCGTCCCGCTCCGGGTAGTCGATCAGCACCTTGAACATAAACCGATCGACCTGCGCCTCCGGGAGCGGGTAGGTGCCCTCCTGTTCGATCGGGTTCTGGGTGGCGAGGACCAGGAACGGCTCGTCCAGCGGAAAGCTCTCGTCGCCGATGGTGACCTGACGCTCCTGCATCGCTTCCAGCAGCGCCGATTGAACCTTTGCCGGAGCCCGGTTGATCTCGTCGGCGAGGATGAAGTTGGCGAAGATCGGACCCTTCTTGACCTGAAAGGTTCCCTCGCGCTGGTTGTAGATCAGGGTGCCGATGAGGTCGGCCGGCAGCAGGTCGGGGGTGAACTGGATGCGGTGGAAACCGGCGTCCACCGCCAGCGCCACCGACTTGACGGCGGTGGTCTTGGCCAGTCCGGGAACCCCTTCAAGCAGGATATGCCCGTCCGCCAGCAGCCCGATGAGCAGCCGCTCGACCATCCTGTGCTGGCCGACGATAGCCTTGCCGATCTCATCTTCGATCGCCTGCAGGAACCCTCCCTCCCGTTCGACCTCACCGGTCAGGGCAGTAATCTCTTCGTGATTCATATACCTTTTACCCGAAATAATCTAAATTGTAAGGCCCAAAGCCCAAAGCCCAAAGCCCAAAGCCCAAAGCCCAGAGGGCTCACTTCTTAGAGAAAAAACGCCTGCTGCCGGATAAAGTTCCACCAGGGATTATTCTGTGTTATATTATTGTGTATTCGAGGCAGGTGCAACAGTAGCGGAAGGATAATTTTCTGGTTGGGAACAGCAGCGAATGTCTCTTGGGGAGATAAGCCCGGTGACTACTGTAATGCCCCTGACCATCTTGTAATCTCAGCGAAATGAGCGAGAACGGAAACAGCGCGCCTGAAGAGACCGGAGGCGATCAGCCCCGTCGGGTTCTGCGCAGGATCGAGCTCCGCATCCCGGACGGGAAGGGGCCTGAACGGCTGGATGTGTTCCTGGCGCGGCAGGTTTCGGAATTGACCCGTTCGAAGGCGCAGGAGATCATCTCATCGGGCGAGGTCACCGTTGACGACCAGAGGGCCAAGCCTTCCCATAAGGTGCGTCCGGGTCAGGTGATACGTCTGGAGGTTCTCTCCCGACCGCCGCTTGAGCTGGAAGCCGAGCCGATACCGCTGAACGTGGTCTGGGAGGATAACTGGCTGGTGGTGATCGACAAGCCGGCCGGGATGGTGGTGCATCCAGCGGCGGGAAACCGGTCGGGAACCCTGGTGAACGCCTTGCTGGCGCACTATCAGGAGCTTGCTCCCGGCGGTGCTCCGGATCGACCGGGTCTGGTGCACCGGCTGGATAAGGGCACATCAGGGCTGATGGTGGTCTGCAAGCGGGAACCAGCCCTTTCCAAAATGGCGAAGCTGTTCCGGGAGCATAATATCGAACGTGAGTATCGTGCGATAGTCTGGTGGCCGATGCCGTTAAGGAAGGGGCTGGTGGATGAACCGCTGGGACGTGACCTGCGTAATCGAAAGAGATACGCCGTCAGACCGGACGGCAAACCGGCCCAAACCGGATGGAACCGACTCGAAAAGTTCGACTTTCTCTCCTACCTCGCCATCCATCCCGAGACAGGGAGGACACACCAGATCCGGGTTCATCTGTCGAGCATCGGTCATCCGGTCTTTGGCGATTCCGACTACGGCGGGCGCAACCGGCAGATGGGGCGTCTGACCTCCGGCCAGCGCAAGGTGGCCGCAGCCTATCTTGAGAAGATCCGCCGCCAGCTACTTCACGCCGCTGTGCTCGGCTTCTCCCATCCCATAACCCGTAAGGAGCTGAGATTTGAATCCCCTCTCCCGGAGGATTTCTCCTGGCTGCTCGAACAGTTGCGAGCCGGAGAATTGTAGGGGCGCGATTTATCGCGCCCGTGCATTGTAATTACGGTCATCTTCGTATTAATCATCGGGCGCCATAAATGTCGCCCCTGCCGGGGTTTGTCGTGTGGCCCGGCGAGCTTACTCGCCGGGTTTCTCTCGAGTGGGCGTCATAAATGCCGCCTCTACCGGGGTTTATCGTGTGGCCCGGTGAGCTTGCTCGCCGGGTTTCTCCCGAGCGGGCGTCATAAATGCCGCCCCTACCGGAGTTTATCCCGAGCGGGCCGAGCGGGCGTCATAAATGCCGCCCCTACCGGGGTTTATCGTGTGGCCCGGCGAGCTTGCTCGCCGGGTTTCTCACCAGAGGCTTTAGCGCCAGAACCCTCGGCCTGGAACCAGTTTGGCCTTCAGGCCGCTTAGCAGTGTCTGCTCGCCGAGCATCAGCCTGGCGTTGCCGGTCATTCCGGCCCAAAGACGACCGTCGCGGTTGTCGATGAGAGCCACGGCATAGGTGCCGGTAAGCTCACCGGTCAAGAAATCGATCTTATGCAATTCGCCGGTCAGAGGCTCTGACCTGTCTGCGGTGAGTTTTATCTCCATCGGTTGACCTTCGGTAAGCCAGGGGAGGGTTGCTTCCGGGATCACCATTATCGCTGCCAGGGTGTCGGTTCTTTCGATGCGCAGCAGATAGCCGTTCACACCGCCGATAGAAACCCGTCCTCCGGTGGGAGCCACGACAGCCTTTCGCTTTCCGAGCAGGCGCCTGACACTATCCAGCGACCTCTGAATCTGTTCAGCCTCAAACCGGGCTACCGCGATGTCCTCCGGGCGGGCGCCGGTCTGCAATGCTTTGAGTTCGGCCTCGGCCAATCCCAGTTCGGCTTCCAGAAGTTGGTATTGTCCTTCGGTCTCCTGCCACAGCGACAGGGTTGCTATGCCCGACTCGTATTGCGATTTGATGCGGTCTCGTTCCGGCGTGAAGGCTTCCAGTGCCACGCGCGCTTGGTGCACCTCCTGCCTGGCTACTTCGATGTCCTCAGCCCTGGAACCTGCTATCAACGCATCCAGTTGGGCGTGAGAACTCTTCAGCTCCGCTTCCAGGACGCTGAGTCGACCCGCCTCTTCAATCGAGGTGATTACCGCCACGGTGTCCCCTGCCGCCACGCTACCGCCGTCGCGCAGATGAGGCGCCAGTTTCACCTCCACAAAGTCTGGGCGGTCGATCCCCATCAATTCGCTGGTCGGAGGTTCTCTGCCAGCATCCAGAAGGTTCCGTTCCCAGCCCGTTGCTATCTGGCCGGCGCCGTCGCGAGCCAGATACCAGATGCCGACCGGTTCCAGCACGCAGGGCCCCCGAACCGACTGCGGAAGGGGAACCGTCCCCGCCACAACCAGAAACACGAGCAGCAGAGCGAAAACCAATATCCGTCTTTTCTTCGCCATAAAGTTTAGTTATTGCCGTCAAGCGCTGGTTAGATAAGGATTGTAGTCGAGGTTGTCCTCAACCCCAGCAGTCGGGCTTGAGACAGCCCCGACTACGGCTAATCAACCGAGCGACTCGGTTACTCTTCAGCCCTTGAATGTAAGGATTCCCACGCCGAAAATGAATCCTTCACAACGGATTTATCCCTTGTATATAACAAAACTTCGGTGTTGCGTTCCTCGGCGGATTCGGTGAGGTTGAAGCTGCCCAGTATGACGCTCTCGCGATCCAGGATGGTAAGTTTGGTGTGCAGTTTACCGTAGAGCGAGCTGGGCCAGAGGACGACATCGAGCCCCGCAGACGCCGCCTCACCGGCCAGGCTCGCTTTATCGGCGGCGGCTTTACCGTCCAGCACCAGCCTCACCTCAACCCCGCGCTGCCGAGCGGCGATAAGAGCCTTCAGCGCAGTTCGGGAGGTCAGTTTATACATCGCGATGTGGATCGTCGAGCGAGCCTCTTCAACCCATCCGCTCCAGGCCTCGATGACATTTTCCCCTGCGATGAGCGTGTCGTTTTCCGTTTGTGTTTCTCCTGTGTCTGTCGGATTCGATGAGGCGAAATTGGCTAAACAGATCGCCAGCAGAACAAAGATAGCACATAAACCCGGGGATGGGTGACAGCACGCAATCCCGAAGAGTCGGGATGACGACATATAAGTGGCTCGGACACTCTTGTCCGAGATTGACCGGACATGGGTGTCCGGTCTACCGCCGATGGCCGACATCACATTCAAGAACAGACACTTATAAATAATGTGGGTGAACATGGTGAACCCAATATTGAAGTGGTCTAACATCTTATGCTGTCAACAGCGGCGCCCCGACAGCCTGCAGCGCTTAGAAATAAACCGTCCCCCGTGCGGTGATGGAGAACATCCCCGGTCGGAACTGGCTGTCCGGGTCGCCGAAGGATGCTGCGCCGAACAGGGTCAGGTTGGCGTTCTGGGCGATGGAAAAATCCAGCCGAGGGTTCAGGACAAAGCTGCCGTCCTCCGATCCGAACAGGTAGAGCCCCGCTTCGGTCAGGCCGGTCAGCCCCTTCCTGATCCCGAGCATAAGGCGGCTTCTGCCCAAAGGTTCGCCGCTCCAGAGGTAAGCCATCCAGTCTGCGGTCGGATAAGGCGGTTTCTCTTCGCCGCGCTCGCTCCACAGCCCCTCGACCATCAGGTATATCCCGCTATGAAGCGTGTAATCGATCCCGGCAATCGCGCGGATGAAGTCGTCCTCCTCAGCCATCCAGTTATAGTTGCCCTCGCACCAGACGCCAAGTCCCAGCAGTCCGCCGCTGAACTCCCACCCGGCGGCGTATCGCCGCTGCGAGCGGGGCTGATAGTCCCCTGAATCATCCTGGTATGAATCCCGGTCCATCGTCCGGTGCAGGGTCACAGCTGCGTCGTAACCGACGGTGGTGATATGCGTGCCGAGGCGCACCGCATAACCGGCGTCAACGCCGCTCTGTTCCGGCACTGCGATAGCCGCGAGCTGGCCACCGATCCCCCAACGGTAATCGAGCCGCATTGCTTGGGCCCCTTCCTTCTCGTAGGTCGGGTCGAGCATCTCCTTCCGGTGGAACAGGTCGGTGGGGTTGAAGCTGTAACCCGGCCCCCAGCTCAGCTGCTGACGCCCCAACCGCAGCCGAAAAGGACCCTTACGCCAGGCCAGATAGGCGTTGTCCAGGAACACACGGCTCTGCGGGATGGTTATGGTCGGTATCCCTTCATCGCTGTCTTCAAGCTCCCGGGCAACATTGTCGGGAAGGTATGGGGTCAGATCCAGAGTAATTTCCCTGTAGTAGGCGATGAGGTTAACATTTGCCACCAGCTCCAGCTCATTCTCATCACCGCCGGCGGCGATGTCGATCCTGAGCTTCGAGGCGTCGAGTAGACGACCGTCCTCATCACCGAAGTATTCGCCGAACGCTGTGTTTTCGCAGTAGCCGGAAAGCTCCACTGCGTTTATCATGCCAGGTATCAGTAGAAATGATATGAATGTCGATAGTTTAAGCACCCATCTGCTCCGTTTTCTCGTTACGGCGGACAGAGCCTGCCCCGGCGCCTGCCCCTGCGAAAGCAGGGGAAAGCCGGGGAATGTCCGCCCCACCAATATAGGGGAGACCTCTGCTATTTGATCTCCCGTGTCAGCGCATCCCTGGTGAATATCCAGCCATCCGGCTTTTTCGCAAAGGTGATCGACTCGTATTCCATAACAGTGCGCGAGTCTTCACGGTGGTTATTCATTTCCATCCTGCTGGTGAACTTTCGCCCTTCGACGGTCCTGAAATCGGTCAGATAGAGGGTCTTCAGATGTCCCTCTTCGTCATAATATTCGATCTGTCGGGAGAGTGCGTCATCCTCACCGGCCCAGAGGATCAGGTGGTCGTATGACGGCCCGCTTTCGGTTGGTATCAACTTGAGCTTGACACAATTTGTCCCATCGATCTCGCCTGAGCCCATAAGTTCAGCGGTGTAATCCTCGGTCAGCGACCCTTGAGCCAGGTCCTCGTAGGTGAAATCCGACCCCATCGCCTTCTGTCGTCGGGTGTGCCCGACGAAGTGGCGGGTGACGTCGCGGCGTTTCATATAATACCAGATATTGTCGCCGCCGTCGCGCTGCAGTATCTTATCGCCCTTGACGCGTGGCGGAGCCGTGTAAACCATCAGGCTGCGGTCCCCGTTTTGGTCAGACCAGGCGCTCATAGTCAGGGTGCGCTCGCTGCCGCCGGAGGTTGTGATGGTCTGTTTTACCACGCCGTAAGAATGAGGGATGCGCTCGGCGTTGTCTATACGTTTCAGCCAGGCAGCGCCGTCATCCTGAGCAAACAAAGGAATCCATAGGACCACCGACAGCAGACCGATTGACAGTGCAAGCATCCCCATCAGCAAATGATTAACCTGTTTGACAAACTTGATTATTTCTGTCCTTTAAAGAAATCATCCTGATATTCCATTACTTCCGGCATCCATTACTGGTAGTGTCCAGAAATAATTGAGATGGAGTAGTCGCGGTTGTCCTCAACCGCGACACAGTCGGGGTTGAGGACAACCGCGACTACAATTCTTCAAC
>MWJR01000313.1 GCA_002127415.1 Calditrichaeota bacterium AABM5.125.24 | reverse complement strand
AGCAGGTCAAAGGGAAGATACGCACGGTGATGCGGATGAAGATCCGACCTGAAGCCGAACGCAAGCTGCTGGCGGCATTATCCACGGGCGCAGATGACACCATCGGGCAGGTGGCGGGGAGCGCTCTGGCGGACGATCTATTTTACGATGACATTCTGACAGCAATCAAGTCGATCAATCACCACATCAAACAGGGGGACTTCAGTTTCAATCGACAGAAGATAGATCAAGCCTTGAAACACCGCGCTGCATTGAAGCGCCTTACCAGGAGCGGTGATAAAGACCTGCGAGCTATGGCACGTGATTATCTGAAGACGCTGGACGAAATCGACGTCTCGGCAACGGCTGGCGGTAAGAAGAAGATAAGCGCATTTGACCGATTCCTGAAAAAGGAGCCTGCGGTTAAGCCCTCCGGCGACAAGATCTCTGCGGTCAAGCGGACAATCCTTTATGGGGATCAGAAGCAGGTTCAACGAGGTCAGATCAGGATCGTGAAAGAGGATATCGAATTCGGCAAATATCACCACAACTTCACATCCCGCGGACTTGAGTATCGCATCGACCTCCCTGATGGCGTTGAGGGGATTTATCGTCCGTGTATCAAAGAGAACTACTACGCACATCAGGGGCAACTCGAGCTGCGGATTGCAGCGGAGTGCACCCCTGAGACCGCAGAACGATTGTTATCGGGATTGGAACGACTGGGAATCGAAACATCCTTTGCATCGCCGGATGAGGCCGAGATTTTGTATTTGTTGAAGTCGGCATACATCCTGAAGGAGGATACCACGCCTGCTTGGAAGAAGATGTTGCGGGGTCTGGACACTGGCAAAGCCTCCAAGGCTGAGCGAGTGAAGGCTCTTCGGCAATATTGGTCGGATCGGTTAGGAATTCAGGATGTCACCAAGGTTCCAGGGTATGATCCAGAAGGGCGGTATTCGATAATGTCGTCCGCCTGGAAGAAGAAAAGGGAAGCCGGTTATCGTCATCAGCTCCGCTTCGATCTGACGGACGAGCAGATCAAGCGCGAGCTGAAGGACTACGGCTTGTATCACAGCTTAACCGATGGAACCGATGTGGCGACGGTACTCGACACGATACTGGATCATAACGGTGCGATGATATCGACGGTTGAGAAGGTGCGGATCGGTGTTCCAGTGGGTGGGATGAGCCCCGGCGCGGACATGGAATCGGGCGGAGCCAGTTACTTCTTCACCCGCATTCGCAAGCTTCCCGGCAAGGGCGGAGGCAGCGAACGATCCGGTTTCTATCTCAAGCCGGAACTGCTGCGCCGGATGGATGCGATCACCTATGAAAACGATAAATACGGGCGAGTGACCGGCAATCACGTCCGCCAGTATCGAAGGACATCCATCCAGGACTTCAAGCGAATTGAAGCACGACGGGGCTCGGATGAGACGATCTTTAAAAACGAGGTCACGCTTCTGGACAATATCCAGGTCGTATCGGTGAGAAATGAAACAGAACGCAAGCGTGTGCTGGAGGTGTTCCGCAAGCACGGGGT
Source organism: Calditrichaeota bacterium AABM5.125.24 (assembly GCA_002127415.1). GTDB lineage: Bacteria > Electryoneota > AABM5-125-24 > Hatepunaeales > Hatepunaeaceae > AABM5-125-24. The sequence continues at coordinate 530 of MWJR01000313.1, read as the reverse complement.
GGCGCAACTGCCGGATGGGCGGCGGGTGCAGGATATTGTTACAACGGCAAGGTAGGCCATGAAGGAAGACATCGAACAGGCAAGGGGGGAGTTTCAAAGCAGGCTGGACGCGCTTCTGAAAGACGGAGCTGGATGCATGGTCATGGACGGCGATGAGGTTGTGACCTCGTTTTATCTGGTTTCGTTCGAGGTGCTGAAGGCTGTGCCGTTCTTCTCTCGTTCGACAGGCGAGCTGCTGCGCTTCACGTTCTGGTGCTGGTTTCAGGAAGTGCACTTCGAGGCGGGGATGCAGCGGGCGCACCTGATACAAGCGAAACAGATCGAATGGCTGAACGATCGCAACCTGCGTTTGAAAACCGATGATTACACCTTTCTGATCAGCGCTCTCGATCCACAGGAGGTCGATCCGATTGGAAATGAAGTTTACAACGAGTGGCGTGAGTTTCAAGCAGTCAATCCATGGCTCGATAAGGTTACAGCCGAACAACGGGAGGAGTTCCTGGACATGGCAAGGCGGGTGTCATCATGAG
>MWJR01000331.1 GCA_002127415.1 Calditrichaeota bacterium AABM5.125.24 | reverse complement strand
GTGCTGCATGTGGCTGCAGTATCCAACCGCGAGCCGCGTGAAGGAATGGATTTCCTTCCCCTCTTTGTTGACTATCGTGAGAAGTATTTCGCTGCGGGAAAGATCCCCGGGGGGTTCTTCAAGCGTGAAGGGCGTCCGCACGAGAAGGAGATCCTGAGCGCCAGGATGATTGACCGTCCGATCCGGCCGCTTTTCCCGGAAGGATACGCCTACGAGACGCAGGTGATGGCTATCGTTCTGTCGGCGGACCGGGAGAATGACGCCGATGTGCTGGGACCGATCGGGGCTTCCATAGCACTGAACGTCTCCGATATCCCGATGAACCAGATCATCGCCTCGGTGCGCGTGGGGTTGATTGACGGCCGTTTCATCGTCAATCCGACATTCGCTGAACTGGAAAAAAGCCGGCTGAATCTGATCGTGGTGGGGAGCGAAGCGGCCATCACTATGGTCGAGGGGCACGCCCGTGAGGTCTCCAACCAGGAGCTGAACGACGCCCTGTTCTTCGGTCACGATTATATCAAGAGGATAGTGGCATTCGAGCATGAAATTATAGAAGGTATCAGGAGGCCGACCAGGGATTACATCATTCCGGAACGGGACAAGGAGCTGGAGGCGTCGGTTGAGAGGATGGGCTCTGCTGAGGTGCGCGAGATCGCCCGTTTGACCGATAAGTCGGAGCGCAGGGAACGAACCGGCGCCTTGATAGAACGAATGTCAGCCGAGTTGGGGGAAGATGACCCGCAGAGGATAAGCTTTATCAAGTCTGAGTTTATGGAGTTGATGAAGCACGAGGTGCGGCGCAACATCCTGCGTGAAAACCGCCGGATTGACGGACGGCAGGACACCGATATACGTTCCATCGATTGCGAGGTCGGGCTGCTGCCGCGGGTTCACGGCTCGGCACTGTTCACCCGCGGCCAGACCCAGGCGCTTGCCACCGCCACCCTCGGCACCAAGATGGACGAACAGAGGATTGACAACATCGATGCGGAGGGGTTCAAGAAGTATATGCTCCACTATAACTTCCCGCCCTATTCAACCGGTGAGATCAAGACCTACTTCGGGGTCTCGAGGCGGGAGATCGGTCACGGGAAGCTCGGCGAGCGGGCCATCGAGGCGGTTCTGCCGGAATGGGATGATTTTCCTTACACCATCCGGGTGGTATCGGACATCCTCGAGTCGAACGGCTCCTCATCGATGGCCACCGTCTGCGCCGGCTCCCTGGCCCTGATGGACGCCGGCGTGCCGATCAGGAAGGCTGTGGCCGGTATCGCTATGGGGATGGTGATGGAAGGGGAGAAATACCGTATCCTGACCGACATCCTCGGCGACGAGGACCACCTGGGGGATATGGACTTCAAGATTGCAGGCACCAGGGACGGCATCACCGCCTTTCAGATGGACATCAAGATCGCCGGTATCTCTGCAGAGTTGATGGCCGAGGCGCTCACCCGGGCTCGCGATGTCCGTCACCAGATCCTCGACATAATGGACAGAGCTATCAACCGCCCGCGTCCTGATATCTCACGGTTTGCCCCCAAGCTGCTGACCCTGAAGATCCCGATTGAGAGGATCGGCGCCCTGATAGGCCCCGGCGGGAAGATCATCCGTGAGATTATCGCCGAGACCGGCGCCAGCATCGATGTGGAGGACGACGGGACGGTTCGCATCGGCGCAGTGGACGGCGTCTCCGGAGAGAAGGCCAGGCAGCGGGTTGAGGAGCTGACCGCGGTTCCTGAAGTCGGCAAGGATTATGAGGGCACCATAAAGAGGATTATGGATTTCGGCGCCTTCGTTGAGATTATGCCCGGTATCGAGGGGCTGATGCATATTTCGCAGATCGATCGCCAGCGGGTGGAAAGCGTCTATGACTACTTCAAGGTGGGCGACAAGGTTACGGTCAAGCTCCTGAAGGTCGAACCCGACGGCAAGCTCGACCTGTCACGCAAGGCACTCCTGCCCAACGACCACGGCTCATATGGTGACGGATCATCCAACCGTCCGCCGCGTCACGGAGGGGAGACCGGTCGCCCAGGAGGGCATCCGACGGGGAGAAGAAACCGGAG
>MWJR01000312.1 GCA_002127415.1 Calditrichaeota bacterium AABM5.125.24 | reverse complement strand
GGATATACCGCATCGAGCGCTCGACATACTCCGACTTCTCAGAATCCTTCCGCCAGCGTAATGAGAGGGGTATTGAGGAGGACGTCCCCAGGGTATCGAGCTCCCTGACGCAGATTATCACCCGGGACAGCCGGGACTTCGCTGAATTCCCGACTTCCGGTTCGGTGGTCAGCCTGACAACTGAGCTGGCTGGGGGACCCCTGACCGGAGATGACCGCTACCACAAGCACATCTTCTCGGTTGAGTGGTATACCCGGCTGCATCCCAAGCTGGTCTTTTACAACCAGGCGCTGTTCGGATTCCTGGCGGGACTGACCAGTGACCAGCTCGACATCCCACTGCTCGAATACTTCTATATGGGTGGCAGTGGTCTTTCGCTCGGAACCCCGCTGCGAGGATACGACGAACGCTCCGTCGGGCCACCAGCCAGCAGCGGAACCGTGGCGCGGGGTGGTAAGTCGCAGCTTAAGGTATCGGCTGAGCTGCGGGTGCAGCTGGTCGAGAACCCCACCATCTACGGGCTGGCCTTTACCGAAGCCGGCAACACCTGGCTGAACTTCGACCAGACGGATCCCTTCAACCTCAAACGCTCGGTGGGACTCGGCGTCAGGCTCTATATGCCGATGATCGGTCTCATCGGACTCGACTACGGGTTCAGGTTCGATACGGACGCCGCCGGACATGGCCGGGGCTGGATGCCGCACTTCCAGTTCGGAAGACAGTTCTAATCAATTAAATATTAAAAAATAAAAATTAAAAAATAAGAAAGAAAGAAGATGAATAGACTGGTTATGTCAGCGCTTATCCTGGCATTGTTAAGCGGTGTGCTTCACGGTCAGGAGTTCAAGATCGGGGTGGTCAATTCTGAGTTGATCATTCAAAATTACCCCCCGTTTCGGCAGTCGGAGGAGCAGCTTGCTCGCGATATCGAGAGCTGGCAGTCTGAACGCGCCAGCTGGGAAGCCGATATGGAGCGACTCAAGATCGACATCGAGAACAGTGAGGAGCAGCTCAGGACCGGCCAGAACACCTTCAGTGAGAGGCGTAAGGCCGAACTGCAGACGAAGATCGACTCGCTCAAATTCGACTTCAATCAGCGGCTGAATACGCAGTTTTCGTTGGAACAGGAGAAGCTGAACCAGCGTCGCGCCGAGCTGTTTGCTGAGGTGTTCAAGGTGGTTAACGCTACCATCGAGGAGTTGGGCGAGACCAGTGGCTATGATTTCATCATCGACAGCAGCAACGGCACGGTGGTCTATGCCAGGAACCCGGATGACCTCAATGACCAGCTCCTGCAACTGCTCGAGGATAAATAAATCGAGAGTTTTAACCAAGTAATGATTTTCTTGTTGTAGTCGGGGCTGGGGACAAGCCCGACAGTCGTGGTTAGGGACAACCACGACTATGATCAGTATTTCGTTAATACTCTCAATAAATAATCTATGGTTTCAATCAGAATATATTGCCCTCTGATCGGAGCAGCAGCTCTATTGGCGATATTGGCTGGCTGCGCAGCATCAGGCACCGGCACATCCACCGGCAGTGGTGGTAGGCAGCCGAGGCTCCCGTGGTCTTCGGGCGGATTGAAGATCGGTTACATCCGTTCCGATGTTATAACTGAAAAATATCCTGATTATCGCGATGCCGACAACGCCCTGCGAGCTGATAACCGCCAGTGGCTTGCCGAAGCTGACAGGATGGAGCTCGAGATTCAACGCAAGGAGACCGAATTGGAAGAGCTCCGCCTCATCCTGAGCCAGGAGCGACGGAAGGAACTCGAGGAGGAGCTGATCCAGGACCGAAGGGAGCTGCAGAGTTTTCGACACCAGACCTGGTACGATGATAACAGCACCTACATCAAGCGTCGGCGCGAATTGCTGGAGCCCATAGATGCCATGGTCAACGATGTAATCTGGAGGGTCGCCGAGGAGCACGGATTGGATGTGGTATTTGACACAGTGGCGGGTAACATTGTGTATGTGAAGCCGGCTTACGATCTGACCGACCAGGTTCTCGAGGAGTTGCAGCGGTGAAGCCTGTGGAAATTACGGCCGGCAAGCTGGCTGAGCGGATCGATTGCCCGATTGAGGGCGATCC
>MWJR01000310.1 GCA_002127415.1 Calditrichaeota bacterium AABM5.125.24 | reverse complement strand
CTGTATAACCTGACCTTGTTCAACCCCCTTTCGACCTCCTGAACGTTACCGGCGGGGACCCTCCCTACAATCACCTCGGCCATAAGGTCGAACTCGCCCGGCTCGCCCCAGTTACCGTTGCCGTTGTCGTCCCAGTCACCATCGAGGGCTGCGAAGTAGAGATCGGCCGGGATGTTGCTGTCGGTCCTATTCTGCACCCGGCACCATAGCCCGCGATGGAGGAGGATAGGATCGTTGTCGTCCTCTTCATCCCTGCTGTCACCGAGAAGCAGCACATAGTCGATGCTTAGTTCCTCATAAGCGCTTATGATGCGGTCACGGATGTCCTCAGGTTCATCATTCTGGTTGCAGGCAACCACACAGGTCCTCATACCGCGAGTGTTGCGCCAGGTGGCGTATTCCCCCGCCTGTTCCATAAACTCCCGGATGGTAAGCACCAGCATCACCTCCGGCTCATCCACGTCCCGGCGCGGGTATCGGGGCAGCAGCTCGGGGTTGTGCACCCTGGCGGCGGCCCATTCCCTGGTCTTCCGGTCGCCGCGGTAGAAGCGGTCGAAACCGGCCTGCTCCTTACGACCGGGGGTGGTCTGCAGGGTCATTTCAGCGCGGGTCATATATTCGAGTGTCCCCTGCGCCGGGTTCCACCTGACCGGCAAGACCAGGCAGGTAGCCAGCGCATATCCCCGCTTAAGATGGGTGTTCAGGTTGCCGGTCGGCTCAGATGGATAGACCGAACCACCGCCATAGATCGAGGGATCAGGCATCGTCGGAACTTGTGGAGACGGGTCGCTGAACCGTCGCGGTTCGGGAACAGGCTCAATCCGGTAGACACCTGGCAGACTCTGCCAGACCTCATCCCGCAGCTCCATCGACACAGCTTTCTCTCCCGGCGGCAGCAGCAGCCATACACCGACCGAGGGGAGAGCCGGCGCGCCGGGTTCACCGATAACGCTGGCTTCTGGAATTGTCACCCGGTGATAGCCGTCTATTTCAACTACTGTGGGTTGTGGAAAGGTAAGACTGCACGATACCTGGCCGGCGATGGCGGCCTGAATAACCAGCATCGACAAGAACGCGGCAATTAATGCGGATTCGACCGGCGAGGAGGAGCGCTCCATAACGACCTCAATGATAGTGGGTCTCTGCTGTCAGGGCAGTTACTAAGCTGTTAAACCACTTGTTTTCAATATAAACACCATAGTTCCCTTATGCAAGTAGAAATAATCTCACGAATAATATGGAACCCACGCCTAAACCTTCCGGTAGGGCGGACACTCCCCGGCTTTCGCCGGGGCAGGCTCTGTCCGCCGTCGGGCTTGAGACAAACCCGACTACAGAAGACAGGTTCGACCAGCAGGTATGCACGACATCCCTCCGGCCCCAATTTCCGCTTTCAAAATCGGAAGGGTATGGTTAAATTACTCCTGATATGAGGCCGAAGAACGAGGAAGAGACCCCGGAGCTGTTCGAGAGGCCGGCTGCGCCGTTGGCGGAACGGATGCGACCGAGAACTCTGGATGAATTCGTCGGTCAGCAGCATCTGCTCGGCCCGGATGGACTACTGAGTCGGTTGATTGAGCGTGACCGGCTGCCCGCATCGATCTTCTGGGGCGACCCCGGCAGCGGCAAGACCACCCTGGCCGGTATAATCGCCCGTCGTTCAGGGGTGACTCTGGAGGCCCTGTCGGCGGTCTCGTCCGGAGTCAGGGAGGTGAGGAAGATCATCGATCGAGCGGCTGCTGCACGTGATATGGGCCGCAAGACCTTCCTGTTCATCGACGAGATCCACCGCTTCAACAAGGCCCAGCAGGACGCCCTTCTGCACGCGGTCGAGGACGGCACACTGGTGCTGATCGGCGCCACCACCGAGAATCCCTCCTTCGAGGTGATCGGCCCGCTCCTGTCGCGCTGCCGGGTCTTCCGCTTCGAGCCGTTGACTTCGGGTGAGATTACAACCATCCTCAACCGCGCCGTATCGAAGGACCGCTACCTGACCGGGCTTTCGGTCGAGTTGGCCCCCGACGCCCGCCAGGCCCTGGTCGAGTACTCGGGCGGCGACGCACGTGTGGCATTGAACGGACTTGAGGTTGCTGTGGAG
>MWJR01000309.1 GCA_002127415.1 Calditrichaeota bacterium AABM5.125.24 | reverse complement strand
GGGCTCGAGGAGCAGACCTGTGAATACCTGGGGATGAAGATCCCCCTGATACGCCTGCCGATATACCCCGGTAAGAACATCACCGTTATCGCTGAGGCGATTACGCTGAACCTGCACCTGAAGATATATGGCTATCACGCCGCCCGGGAGCTGAACCGGCGCCTGAGCACCCGGCTGCGAGATAAACAGCGTATCTTCAAGTACCTGAAGTGGGACGACGAATAGCACCCGGCACAGCGGTGTCATCCTTCATCCCGAAGCTTCGGGATGAAGGCTCTCTTTACTTATCCCAGATTAATATTCGAACTCTATGACAGGAACCACCATATCCAATACGGATATAGATCGCTGGCAAGCCCGCCTCGCTGCCGCGCGTGGTGAGCTGGAGGTTGACCTGCTGCTGACGGGGGGGAGGGTGGTCAATGTCTTCAATGGCAGCGTCGAAGGGACCGCTGTCGCCATCTACGACGGTCACATCGTCGGCTTCGGGGATTATCCGGCCCGCGAGACCTATGATCTGAAGGGAGCCTATCTATCTCCGGGCTTCATCGAAGGCCATATCCACGTTGAGAGCTCCAAACTCACACCGCCACACTTCGCAGAGACCGTAATACCCCACGGCACAACCACCGTTGTTGCCGATCCTCACGAGATTGCTAATGTTTTGGGGATCAGGGGGATTCGTTATATGCTGGAAAGCGCCCGCCCCACACCGCTTGACTTCTATTATATGCTGCCCTCCTGCGTTCCGGCGACGCACCTGGAGACGGCCGGGGCAGAGCTTACCGCGGATGACCTGAGACCTCTGCTCGATGAGCCGGACATACTCGGCATAGGCGAGCTTATGAATTTCCCGGGGGCTTACCTCGGCGATCCAGCAGTCCTGGCCAAGGTGGCTTTGGCCGGGAACAGCCGTCCTGTTGATGGTCACAGTCCGGGGCTGTCAGGGCGGAACCTCTCCGCCTACCTTGTCGCCGGTCCCTCGACTGACCACGAGTGCACCACTTACGAGGAGGCCGTGGAGAAGCTGGCCCGGGGGATGCGGATTATGATACGCGAGGGGAGCACGGCCCGTAACCTCGAGGCGCTCCTGCCTTTGGTAACGCCGACCACCGAAAGGCGGTGTATGTTCGTGTCGGACGACCGGCGACCGGGCGACCTGACCCTCCAGGGGCACCTCGACCACATCCTGCGTCAGGCGGTCGGGCAGGGCCTGGATCCGGTGACAGCCCTCAGAATGGTGACCCTGAACCCGGCCGAAGCCTTCGGTCTGGTTGGAAGAGGCGCGGTCCGACCCGGATGGCTGGCCGACCTGACAGCCCTGGAAGACCTCAAGAGCTTCAATGTCGTCGAAGTCTGGAAAAAAGGTCGGCTGGTTGCGAAAGATGGCCGGTTCACAGGAAGTTCCGTGAATCCCGTCCAGGTCCCGCGAAGCGGCCCGCTTCCAGTGCCACCCCTCAACCTTAAGATGTTTGAGATCCCCGATAAGGGTCAGCCGGTTAGAGTGATCGGACTGGTCCCGGACCAGATTATAACAGGATCCTTGACCGCTGAACCGCCCTCTGAGAACGGACTCCTGGGAAGCGATACAGCGAGAGATATAGTTAAGCTGGTGGTAATTGACCGTCACAGCGGGGAGGGCCGGATGTCGGCAGGCTTCATCCATGGACTGGGGCTGCAGCGGGGCGCACTGGCCTCCACGGTAGCCCACGATTCGCACAACATAATAGCAGCCGGTGTGGATGACAGGTCAATCCTAACCGCTGCAAATCGACTGGTTCAGATGGGCGGTGGGCAGGTTGCGGTCGAGGGGGACAACATTCTGGCTGAACTGCCGTTGCCGATTGCCGGCCTGATGAGTGAGCTCGACGCTGCCGAGGTCGCCGGACTTGAAGAGCGACTCATTGATGCGGCTCGCAAACTGGGCACTCGTGTCCCCGATCCGTTTATGGCCCTGAGCTTCCTCTCACTGCCGGTCATCCCTGAGCTCAAACTGACCGACCGGGGCCTGGTTGATGTGACGCGGTTTGAGATTGTGCCGTTATATGTTGGTTAAAGATGACGCGGATTGCTGCTTGCAGAGGAATTTCAGGTGAGTTATATTGATTGTAGTGTTCCGTCAGGTGTAATATGATG
>MWJR01000340.1 GCA_002127415.1 Calditrichaeota bacterium AABM5.125.24 | reverse complement strand
AAGTTATTGTTTTTACGGGCGCACGAGGGCGTGCGCCTTGCCGCAGAGCAACCCAAAAGCAATTCTCGGACAGACTGGAAAGTGGGAATCCAGAAAGGTCCAATCTGGACTCCTGCACGTCAGTGACCGGGTGTGCCACTTGCGCGGAAGTGACAAAAGCGGCCGACAGGAATGTCGGCCCTCCCCGACAAATAAGGAGACCCCGTGAACGACGAGCGACCATCTGAACCCCGAGGCCTTCACCCCGATGCCTACCGCGTTATGGACGGCAACCAGTACCGTCCATATTACTCACCCCAGGATGTCCTTCCCGAATTCACCCTGCGCGCCGTAATTCTGGGCGCGGTGCTCGGCATCATCTTCGGCGCCGCCAACGCCTACCTGGGGCTCAAAGTCGGGATGACTGTAACCGCCTCCATCCCGGTCTCGGTCATCTCGATGGGGATCCTGCGGGGTCTCTTGCGCACTGGAACGGTGCTCGAGAACAACATCGTCCAGACGGTCGGATCGGCGGGTGAATCGATCGCCGCCGGGGTCATCTTCACCATCCCGGCGCTGCTGCTGATGGGGATGGTGCCGTCGCTGACCACGCTGTTTATGGTGGCCGCCCTCGGGGGGCTGTTGGGGGTGATGCTGATGATCCCTCTGCGGCGCTACCTTATCGTCCGCGAGCACGGCGCGCTACCCTACCCCGAAGGCACCGGCTGTGCAGAGGTGCTGGTGGCGGGTGAGGAGGGCGGCTCTAAGTTCCGCACCGTCTTCGCCGGGCTGGGGATAGGGGCGCTCTACAAGTGCCTGATGGATCCCAACGTGCTGGGGCTGTGGAGGGAGGAGCCGCACGTGCAGCTCCCGTTCCTGAAGAAGGGACAGGTGGGCTTCGACAGCTATCCGGCGCTGTTGGGGGTCGGCTTCATCATCGGGCCGAAGATAGCGGCGCTGATGATGGCCGGGGGAGCCCTGGCCTGGCTGGGGCTGATACCGCTCATCGCATCGATAGGGGAGATGCTGCCCGAGCCACTCTATCCCTCGACCGTGCCGATTGCGGAGATGGAGGCGGGTGACATCTGGAACCGTTACATCCGTTACATCGGCGCCGGTGCGGTGGCGTTCGGAGGGATCGTGTCACTGCTGAAGGCGCTGCCGACGATAGTCACCTCCTTCGGGGCCTCGCTCAAGGGGTTCAGCCTGCGGGTCAGTTCGGACGAGCCGCGCACCTCCCGCGACCTGCCCGGCAGCGTGGTGTTGGGCGGAGCGGTGTTGGTGGCGCTGCTGATCTGGATGCTGCCGGCTATGAAGGTGAACCTGGTCGGCGCCTTCCTGATAGTTCTCTTTACCTTCTTCTTCGCATCGGTTGCCTCGCGGGTGGTGGGGCTGGTGGGGGGTTCCTCGCTGCCGGTTTCCGGGATGACCATTGCATCGCTGCTCGGCACAGCCCTCGTCTTCACCGCTCTGGGCTGGACCGGTATGGAGGGCAAGTTCGCGGCGCTGATCGTGGGTGCGGTGGTCTGCGTGGGGATATCGTCGGCCGGTGATGTCTCGCAGGACCTGAAGACCGGCTTCCTGGTGGGTGCGACGCCGCATCGCCAGCAGGTCGGGCAGTTCATCGGGGTGCTGACCTCGGCGACCATAATCGGCGCAGTGGTGCTGTTGCTCGACGCAGCCTTCGAAATCGGCTCGGCGGCGCTGCCGGCCCCTCAGGCCACGCTGATGAAGTTGGTGGTCGAGGGGGTGATGGACAAGAACCTGCCCTGGGCATTCGTCCTGACCGGGATGGTGATTGCGGCTGTGGTTGAGCTGCTCGGAGTGCAGTCGCTGCCGTTTGCGGTGGGACTCTACCTGCCGTTCAGCCTCTCGGTGCCGATTATGGCAGGCGGCATACTGCGCGGCATAGCCGAGAAGCGCTGGTCGGGCGACCGGTTGAAGGAGGCTCGCGAGAGCGGGGTGCTGCTCGGTTCCGGGCTGGTGGCGGGGGAAGCGACCCTGGGGGTGTTGATCGCGCTGCTGGTTTACAGCAAGGAGAAGGTCGCCTGGCTGGCGGGGCTGCCTTCACCTATTATCGGCGAGCTGCCATATCCGGGGCTGGTGTCGGCGGCAGCGTTCTGTGTTGTCGGATGGCTGCTGTGGAGGACGGTGGCGAAAGTGAGCAAGCCTGCCC
>MWJR01000308.1 GCA_002127415.1 Calditrichaeota bacterium AABM5.125.24 | reverse complement strand
CACGAGGGCGTGCGCCTTGCCGCAGAGCAACCCAAAAGCAATTCTCGGACAGACTGCTACGCGGGAATGACGAGATGGATACGGGAGTGGTGCGAGAGGGGAGCGGGAGTGGAGAGAGGAATGCGGGGAGGACGAGAGGGGGATACAGGAGTAACGAGTAGAAGAACATAGATGAGCGGAATAGTAAAACACGGGATCATAACGTCATTAACTGCAGCGGCGGTTTTACTTATTGGTGAGATTGCGTTTGCTCAGGACATGGATATTTCAGCCGCCGACACCACCGCTGCCCCCGACACCCGTCTCTTTGAACCGCAGCGCGCCAACGTCCTGCTGGTGATTGCGGTCTATTTCGGGTCGGTGCTGTGGTTCATCGGGCGGACGCGGAGGGGCAGGTTCCTCTTCATTCGGCGGATCGCCGGGATGGCGGCGATGGACGAAGCCATCGGACGAGCCACCGAGATGGGCAGGCCGGTGCTCTACATCCCCGGCATTATGGATGTGGATAACATCCAGACCATCGCGTCGATGGTGATCCTGACCGAGGTGGCGAAGAAGTCGGCTGACTACGACGTGCCGCTGATAGTGCCGCTGAACCGGGCCTTCGTGGTGCCGCTGGCCGAGGAGTCGGTCAGGGAGGGCTACGTCCGCGCCGGGCGACCGGACGCCTACGTGGCCGACAACATACGCTACCTGTCCGACGAGCAGTTTGCCTTCACCGCCGGGGTGACCGGTATAATGAACCGCGAGCGAACCGCAGCGCACTTCTTCCTGGGAGCCTTCTTCGCCGAGTCGCTGATCATCTCGGAGATAGGGTTCTCGACCGGCGCCATCCAGATCGCCGGGACAGCCAACATCCACCAACTCCCGTTCTTTGTGGTGGCCTGCGATTACACCCTGATAGGTGAGGAGTTCTATGCGGCTTCTGCTTATATTTCCAAGGAGCCTCAGCTCTTGGGCACTCTGAAGGGCGCCGACCTGGTGAAGGTGCTGATGATGGCGGCGGTATTCGTGGGGAGTGTGTTCACCTGGATGGGGGTGGATGCGGTGGTGAGGTTTTTTGGGGTGTGATTTGGACACAGGAGAAACCCTATCGTTTCAGTTGATACCAAACAGGAAGTTCAACCATAAATACTACCTGAAGTTCAACGTTTAATCTGGAAGGGTAACAGTAATGGCAGAAGAACGAGTAAAAGGCAAGGTCAAGTGGTTTAATGCCAGAAAAGGTTACGGCTTCATCGAAGTCGAAACCGGCCAGGATGTCTTCGTCCATCACAGCGCGATCGTTGAGAGCGGCTTTCGCAGTCTCGAAGAGGGAGACGAAGTGGAATTCGAGATTGAAGAGAGCCCGAAAGGTCCATCCGCCCGTGCGGTCAAACGTCTCTCAACCAAATTCAAGAACATTCAACGCGAACAGTAGGAACCAGGGAGGTAAACCGACAACCGTAAGAGAAGAGCTATATAGGGAGTCGACCGCTGCAGAGCACCCGCAGCGAGCTGTAGTGTTCTATTAAACAGATAGAATTACAGTAGTCAGCGTCCGCAAAGGTGCACGATCCGGTGGTTGCCGGATCGTGCACCAAAGGGGATTAGAGCGTCTGCCAGCCAGCTCAACACACCGCTTGAACGCTTGAAAAACCCAGCCGGTCCAGCAGCCAGTAAAACTGAGCCGCCCTGTCAAAATAGGCCTTTGGGGGATCGGCACAAGCATCCTCTCCCATATCTGACACAAAAGGCAGGTGGTTCATGAGTGGAAATCACCATAGGTTCACAGACATTCCATAACATTATCGTCTCAGCTGTGTCCGGCAGGCGGATCGATCTTCTGAAAGAGATTAACAAATTTCTGGGCGAGCCGAGAAAAAACAACAGGGGTGAACTGGCTGATCAATTCGAAAGAAAATTGATGGATGTTCTGGAAAACCGGTTAGAAGGAATCGCGCAGGATATTCAACGTGAGCAGGCAGGAGTTGCAGATAAACCGGTTTACGAAGATAAAAACGACCCGGACCTGTCACTCTATTCCGGCAACTATGCCGATTACTGGAATTTCCTGGCCGGAAATATGCCGGCGGATGAGGCTACAGGACAGGGTCAACCCGATATTAAGGGGGGCATTTTATAGTTGACATTGATCCGGCAGCTGCCGGACTGTCATTCCGACGTAGGTCGGAATCCA
>MWJR01000307.1 GCA_002127415.1 Calditrichaeota bacterium AABM5.125.24 | reverse complement strand
TCAGCTGTTCCGACGATTCAGGATTACGAGGCTGATGCCTCAACCCAGCAAAGTTCAGCTGTTCCGACGATTCAGGAATACGAGGCCCGGATTATACTGGCTGCGCTGGAGCGCAACGGCTGGAACCGCTCGGCCACCGCTCAGGAGCTGGGCATCCACCGCGTAACCCTCAACCGCAAAATCCACAAATTCACCCTAAAATTACCCAATCTTGACGGCCGAACACACGCCAAACGTAACAAATTGCATCAGTAAGTTACAATATATGATGCATATATGTTACGTTACTACCAATCTTAACTGCCTTCCAAAATCTAATATTCCCTAACACCCCTATTTACATATACTTATAGTGTAACCATTGAATCGCTTTGCACCTCTGGCATAGTTGTTGCTCTCATTCAGGTCAGAACGCATCGGAGATGCACCGAACTGATTCACAACCGGATTAAGATCATATCAATCATCGAAAAAAAACAGAATATAGGAGGAATAGAAAATGCGTCCCACAATTAAACTTTTGACCGCCGCGCTGATAATTTTATTCAGCGGCTCTTCGGCCCTGGCGGTTGTCAACAGTGTTCCCGACTTTTTCCCCACCATACAGGAAGCCATCGACGCATCTGACAACGGGGACACGGTTCTGGTTCAGCCGGGCACCTACGTCGAGAACATCGACTTTAACGGCAATGCAATTACACTCGGGAGTCTTTTCCTCACCACAGAAGATGAGAGCTACATCTCCCAGACGGTCATCGACGGCAACGGCAATGGCAGTGTGGTAACAATCCTGAATGCTGATGGTGATGGCACCGCGCTGACCGGCTTTACAATTCAGAACGGAAACACAGACAACGGTGGCGGTATCTTCTGCATGAGTGCCAGTCCCACTATCAGCTACTGCCATATCAGAGACAACACCGGGCTGGCCGGCGGCGGATTGCTCGCCGTGGAGGGCGACCCTACGATCAGCTACTGCACCGTCAGCGGAAACACAGCTAACACCGGTGGTGGGATGTTCTTCGTGGATGCCAACCCCTTGATAATAAACTGCACCATCAGCGGTAACACGGCGATGGAAGAAGGTGGCGGCGTCTTCGGATTTGAATCCGACATTACAATCGAAAATTGCATCCTGTGGGGCAATATCCCTGATGAGGCAGCCCTCGCTGCAGGAGGCGACACCAGCGGCATCTCAGTCTCCAACTCGGATGTCCAAGGTGGTGAAGAGGGAATCACCACCAACGACAACGGCGATGTCGATTGGGGTGAAGATAACATCGATGAAGATCCTCAGTTTGAGGATCCGGAGAACGGCGACTTCAGCCTGTCGGAAGACAGCCCCTGCCTGGACCTGAATATGGGCCCCAATCCACCTGAAGAACTAACCCCCGTGGCGAGAATCAGGGTCCTTATAACCCGGATTGACGAGATGGTTTACACCGGGGAGCTGAATCGTCACTGTGGTAATTTCTTGAAGCTGAAACTCAATCTGGCAATAAAAAGGCTGAACCGTGATCGAGCGCGCATAGCGGTTTTCAGTCTGCGGCGCTTCGAGACCCGGGTAGCCTTCCTGATGCGCAGGGGTGTGCTTCCGCGGGAAGATGGAGTGGCGATGACCAGGACTGTCAACGAGATCATTAGTCAGCTGTGTGGCGTCGGTGGGGATGGTCTTGAGGAACTCGACCTCACTCTCGACGAACCGGTTCCAGCCAACCACTACCTGTCTCAGAACCACCCGAATCCCTTTAATGCAACCACGAAGTTATCCTACGGACTGCCCGAGGCGTCACGGGTCCGGATAGCGGTTTACGATATGGCCGGACGTCTGGTGGCGAACCTGGTTGACGGCGTTCAGGCAGCCGGAGACTACACGGCGCAATGGGATGGCCAGAACGCCCCGACAGGTCTCTACATCATTCGGATGGAGTCCGGCGGCTTCAACGCTGTCCGCAGTATGATGCTGACCAAGTGACCATTAAGAGGCATCGGGCCTCAGGCCTCAGGCCTCAGGGATCGGAAGCCCACCCGGAACAGCTGTTCCGGGTGGGCTTCCTGTTTGCTTTTATGTGGAAGATTTGCGCCTCCCGCGAGAGTAGAGCCGGGAAGAATCAATTATTAAGGGGTGCAGGTAATAGCGGACACTTTCAGACCCCCCCTTACTCCCCCCCTGCAATAGCAGGGGGGGAAC
>MWJR01000306.1 GCA_002127415.1 Calditrichaeota bacterium AABM5.125.24 | reverse complement strand
TTGTGGGCACCTCCTGAGGTTAAAGTTATTGCCTTTTCCTCCTGTCCACAATATCGGGGGAAGATCAGGTTCGTCATAGCTTAGCAGGCAAAAATTATGGTGTCAGGCAGGGACGCCCGACACCACCCTAATAAGACGTATGCTAAAGCAATAGCGTAATATACTACCGCCTCTTACGAGTTGAACGTTTACGGATTCTTCCTTGTTTATCCATAACGCCAATAGTTGTATTTTTGGTTAAATCAAGTGCTTTTTTAACAGCTTTTTCATCGGTGCCTGCTATATAAGATGGTTTGCGGTAACCTTGAAGCTGCATTAGACCATCTGATACCGAATTCGCTGTTTCAACTTCAATAACTTGGCTAGGAGTAATAATATCGGCTCCTTTGCCATTGTTGTAGTCAACTCCTTTAAGCTGCGCAATGTTTTCAGAAACCTCTTTGTGTTTCTTTGACTCAGCCATGTTTACCTCTAGTATTAAGCCTATTATGTATGAAATAGTAGCGTCAGGCAGGGAGGCCCGACACCGCTTATCCCCTCGCAACGGACGCGGGCAGGGACACCCGCGCTACCACTTGACACCTGAACATTCAGGCACTTATGCAGTTATGCACTCAGGAACTTTTTATCCGCATTTCGAGTAGCCGCAACGCTTGCACACCAGACAGCCCTCCTCGAAGATCACCGGTGACTGGCAGTCGGGGCATAGCTCCCTGACCTGAACACCATAGGCAAAGGTAATATTAGGCTCTTCGTCCCTGTCATCCTCATCTGTTGATGATGGTTCAGCAGTGACATGATTAACCTCCAGCGGCAGCTCAGCCTGGCGCTTCTCCTTGCGGTCGAGGTAGCGTTCGAGTGCCTTTCCGATGGCGTCGGGGGTGGAGCGGATCAGCTCGCCTTCGTGCCAGATCGGGTTCGGGCCCGAGATTCCCTTCAGCTGTTTGACGATCTCGCGGGGGGCGATGCCTGATCGCAATGCCAGCGAGATCAGCCGCCCGATCGCCTCTGACTGGGCCGCCGCGCCACCACCCGACTTGCCGATCGACGCGAACACCTCGCACAGTCCGTCTACATCTTCGTTGATGGTCACGAAGAGGGTTCCCTCGGCGGTCCTGATCTGCTCGGTGTAGCCGTTGGTGATGCTGGGTCTGGGGCGCGGTTTCAGGTAGGGTCTGCCGATGCCGGGACTGCGGATGGAGGCCGAAGGTGCCTGTTCATCCTGCGTGGTTTCATCGGCAGTTTCTGCGGACCGGGCAGGCTTTATCGCCTTATCCTTCTTGGCTTCAGCGGTTCCCCTGTTCAGCACCTGCCCGGTCCGGCTGCCATCGCGGTAGATGGTGATCCCCTTGCACTTCAATTCCCACGCTAAAAGGTATGATTTCTTGACATCCTCCACCGTGGCGCTGTGGGGGAAGTTGATGGTCTTCGATACTGCATTTTCGCAGAACTCCTGGAAGGCGGCCTGCATACGGATGTGCCATTCGGGGCTGATGTCGTGGGCGGTGACGAAGACCCGCCGGGCTTCGGGAGGAACCTCATCGAGCTCGCTCAGCGGTTTTCCGTCGGCTATCTTCTTCATCAGCTCCTGGCTGTAGAATCCACTCGCCTTTGCAGCCTCCTCGAAGCGGCGGTTTATATACAGCAGTCGGTCGTCATCCATCACACGCTTGACATAGACTAGGGCGAAGCTGGGTTCGATGCCCCCGCTGGTGTCGGCAATCATCGAAATGGTGCCGGTCGGGGCGATGGTGGTGACGGTGGAGTTGCGGGTCGGGTGGTCGAAGATGGAGCCCTCCCAGTTGGGAAACGGCCCCCGCTCCACGGCCAGCTCGTCGGACATCTCCCGGGCCTCGCTGATGATGAACTTCATCACCTTCTGGCCAAGCTGGACTGCCTCCTCGGAGTCGTAAGGTATCTGCAGCGCAAAGAGCATATCGGCGAAGCCCATTATCCCCAGCCCGATCCGACGGTTGGACTGGGTCATCACCCGGATCTCCTCCACCGGATACCGGTTGAGGTCAACGATGTTGTCGAGGAGACGGACCGATAGTCTGGTGGTGCGACGCAGATGCTCCCAGTCGATCTCGCCGACAGTGGTGAGCATATTGTTCAGGTTCAGCGAGCCGAGGTTACAGGATTCATATGCCAGAAGCGGCTGCTCCCCGCACGGGTTGGTGGCTTCGACCAGTCCGATGT
>MWJR01000305.1 GCA_002127415.1 Calditrichaeota bacterium AABM5.125.24 | reverse complement strand
CCCCTCAATCGCTCGCAGCAGCTCGGCCTTGGCGGCGCCTGCGGGCAGCTCGGTCGGGGCATCGAGGGCGTAGAGCTTGAAGATATACCGGTGAGGCTTACCGGGCGGCGGACAGGGGCCCCCGTAACCGATACGCCTGAAGTCGTTGCGGCCCTGCAGTGCACCGCTCTCGAGTTGCTGGGTGTCGGGAACGGCTTCAGGGAGACCTCGCAAGGTGTCGGGAATGTTGTAGATGACCCAGTGCACCCAGGTTCCCACCGGCGCGTCGGGGTCGTCACAGATCAGGGCAAAGGTGACGGTTCCGGCCGGTGGTTCGCCCCACTCGAGGGCCGGCGAAACATCCTCGCCGTCACAGGTGTGACGCTGCGGGACGATCCCCCCCTCCGCGAAGGCGGGGCTGGTCAGATTGATGGTTGCTACAGCCATTGCCTCTTCAACGGTTGATTTTGCCGATTCGGGCGTCCGCTCCCGCCCGCCACAGCCGACCTGCGACGCCCATAACAGTAGTGAAACCGTCAGAACGGTTACAATTCGATGCATTACCCCCTCCGGAAGTTAATTTTATCAATAAGTTAATTTTATCAATCGGTAGCCCCCCCTTTTATTCCCCCCCAGAAACCGGGGGGGAGATATCCAGGTCAGGACTCCCCAATTCAGCAGAGTTCCCTGAGGCCTTATGATGGCCACCGACAGTTACCAGCGGTCTCAATCGCTCTATGGTCTTCAGACCGATCCCATAAACCAGGTCGAGCTCATCGACACTTCCGAACGGGCCGTGAGTTCGGCGGAAATCCTCTATGTCGGCAGCCCTCTTGGTGCCTATTCCCGGCAGCATCTCGAGCTCGGTGGCCGTCGCCAGGTTCAGGTCGAGCGGATAGTCAATTGACGGCTGTTCCGCGACCGGCGGTTGCTCCCTTGCGGCAGTTGTATCGGCGGTTTCAACCCACAGCTCCAGACGCTTCGAGAGCCGCCTGTGATGGTAGAACCTCACCGACGACCCTACCAGAAGCAGGACTATCAGAAACCACAGCGCCCGCCGCTCATAGCTGCTGAACCCCCACCCCCTGAGCCAGGTGCGCCATCGGTGTTCACCGGAACTGTCCGACACGCTGATCTTTGGTTAGAAAGTAATAAGGTAAAAGGAAGAAGTGAAAGGGTATAAAGTTGTCTTTCTGTCTGTTCGATAATATATATCGCCTGCTGTCACACATCTTCGAGTTCTTTGAAATATTAGGCAAGCAACCTTCAATTCATCATTCCAGCGGAAGCTGGAATCCAGCAACGCTGGTAATATCAATGATTTCTCTGGATTCCAACTTTCGTTGGAATGATGATAAAGCCAGAAATACCGAATAAATCAAAGAACTCACCTTCGTGTGACGACAAAATCAAATACTTAGCTGGCAGACGAAGGGGTCTGCCAGCGGAATATCTTTGTTTTCGGACATTCTGTTTGCCCTCTGCCCTTTTCCTTCTGCCTGTAATTAAAGATTAACTGATTATATCCTTAACTTTCCGGAATTGCGGATGCCGGCTCGAATCTCCGCCTGTTGCCGCACTGTCCAGCTCTTCGAGCAGCTTCCGCTCACTGGCGCTGACCTTTCGCGGCACGTATATGGTCACCCTGACGAGCTGGTCGCCTCGACCGGGGCTGTTCAGGTGGGATATACCCTTGCCCCGCAGTCGGAAAAGCTTGCCGGGCGGCGTTCCCGGCGGGATGGTCAGACGGACCACACCGTTCAGGGTCGGAACCTCAACCGCTGCCCCGAGGACAGCGTGAGGATAGCTGATCTCCAACTCGCAGATAACATCATCTCCGTGACGGATAAAGAGTTCGTGTGGCAGCTCCTGGAAGTTGACCACAATATCACCGGGCCGATCGCCCCTGGGAGCGGCGTTCCCCTGGCCGCGGAGCTTGAGGTAGTTGCCAGAGGCGACCCCGGGCGGAACCTTGATGCTGATGGTCTTCTCGCCGCGGACCACACCCTCGCCCCGGCAGGTCGGGCAGGGGTCCTTTACCACCCTACCATCGCCGCCGCAGTATCGACAGGTTGTGACATTGACCACCCTCCCGAAGAAGGACTCGCTGACCTGTTGAACCTCACCTGCACCGCTGCATTGCGGACAGACCTCAGTGCGACCGTCCCGCGAACCGGACCCATCACAGGCCTCGCACACCTTCAGTCCGCGCACTTTAACCTTCTTGGTGGTTCCCTCGGCGATCTCCTCCATAGTCAGCTGGAGGTCGATGGCC
>MWJR01000091.1 GCA_002127415.1 Calditrichaeota bacterium AABM5.125.24 | reverse complement strand
GAGGCGAGAGAAGCGATATTCGATTATATCGAGGTCTTTTATAATCGTCAGCGCCGTCACTCGACTCTGGGCTATCTTAGCCCTGCTGAGTTCGAACGGCAGTTTTACTCGTTATGTGCTTAACTCTGTGTCCACTCTTTTGGGGCAAGGTCAACCCGACCACAGACAGGCCGGGGAAATCTTCCGCTTGACTCGGTGATATTTCCTTTATACCTTGGGCGCAAGGACTAAGTCGTGTCAGGTGTGGGCGCCTGACACCACACATTACAGCATATCCATTTTCATAAATCCGGCGGAAATATGGAATACTTCGTAATCGCTCTGGTCGTGTTGGGGCTGCTCTATATCGTGTCGCTCTACAACGTTCTGGTCAGGATACGCAACCAGGTTCGCAACGCCTGGTCGCAGATCGACGTGCAGCTCAAGCGCCGGCACGACCTCATCCCCAACCTGGTCGAGGTGGTCAAGGACTATATGGAATACGAGCAGGAGACCTTGACCAGGGTTGTCGAAGCCCGCAATATGGCCATCGGCGCCAAGGGCGTGTCGGAAACATCCCGCGCCGAGAATATGCTCACCGGAGCCCTGAAGTCGCTCTTCGCGGTGGTCGAAAACTACCCCGAACTGAAGTCCAACCAGAACGTGACGCAGCTTCAGGAAGAGCTGACCTCAACCGAGAACAAGATCGCCTTCGCCCGCCAGTATTACAACGACTCGGTGATGAGGATGAACAACCGCACCGAACTGTTCCCGTCGAATATCATCGCCAACTCCTTCAACTTCAGCCGCGAGGAGTATTACGAGGTTCCTGAGGAGGAGAAGGAGGTGGTCAGGGTTGACCTGAGGTGATCTTGCGTGATAAAAGCAGAGGGTATCTGACCCCACGCTGATTGCGCGGTAGTGGCGAGGTTTATCGCGCCCATTCCGGGCGTCATAAATGACGCCCCTACCAGTAAATATCTCTGTTCGCGCAATTCACTATAAACCGATGAATAAGGCTAAGACCTGCCCCCACTGCGGCTATGAGAAGAACCGCCCTTCAGCCCTGATGTGCGGGCTGTGCGGCGGCGTCTTCCCGGAAGCCCAGGAGAAGATAGCCGCCGGGCTCGCCGAAGAAAAAGCCACTGCAGAATCCGGAGAACTCCCGACCCTCCCATTCCGACGCGACTTCGCCCGGGAGAACGCCTCGAACCGCTATAAATCCTTGCTACTGCTTCTGTGCTTCCCGCCATTGATCATCCTGCTGGGTTGGGCGATCGGGGAATACGTGGGTTTCAGTCGAATGGGGATTATCATCGCAGCGGCTCTATCCCTTGGTTATATCGCTGTGGCTTACTTTGCGGGCGACCGGATGATCCTCGGCTTCAGCGGCGCCAGCCGGGCCGACCCCAAGACACACCTCCGGTTGATCAATGTGGTGGATGAGATGCGGATCGCCGCCGGACTGCCGATGCCGGAGGTTTTTGTCATCGACTCGAACGCCGCCAACGCCTTCGCCACCGGTCGCAACCCCGAGCACGCCAAGGTTGCTGTGACCCAGGGCCTGATTAAGCTCCTGAACCGAGACGAGCTGCAGGGCGTGATCGCCCACGAGATGAGCCACGTCCGCAACCTGGACATCCGGTATATGCTGCTGGTTGCAGCCCTGGTCGGAGCGGTGGTGCTGATGACCGACGGCATGTGGCGCGCGCTCTGGTGGGGAGGCAGGGGAAGGAAAGGCGGCCTGGGGCGGGTCGGTGGACGAGCGGGGCTCCCCCTTCTGGTTATCGTTCTCCTCCTTGCCATCCTGGCCCCTCTGTTTGCGAAGCTCCTTCAGATGGCAATATCCCGCAAGCGCGAATTCCTGGCCGATTCCTCGGCGGTCGAGCTCACCCGTAACCCGCTGGGTCTGGCTTCAGCGCTGGAGAAGCTCGACAAACACCTCAGCGCTGAGCCGCTCGCGAAGTCCAACCGCGCCACCCAGCACCTGTTCATCGTCAACCCGCTGCGCAGCTTCTCGATGAAGTCCGGAGCCATGTTCAGCACCCACCCCCCCATCCAGTCCAGAATACGGCTGTTGAAGTCAATGACGTGAAGATATGAAGGATGAACAGTGAACAATTCAGGTTTTGGGCATTGAAACTGCCGGTCCACAATAGATGAAACAGTAGGCCGGACACTCCTGTCCGGCCCGGTCAGACAAGAATGTCCGACCTACTATATGTGATCCATCCCGAGGCTTTGGATTGCGCCTCCCCCGGATAAAATCCGGTGTGAAATCTGCCGGCAATAATAAAATTTCAGTTACTCTGATGGAAAAGGGCTACGTTCAGATCTACACCGGCGATGGCAAAGGAAAGACCCTGGCGGCTCTGGGGCTGGCGCTACGAGCCGCGGGCGCCGGGCTTCGATGCCTGATAGTTCAGTTTATGAAGGAGGGCTTCCCCTACAGCGAGTTGGCCTCCCTGTCGGAGCTTTCAGGTAAAATCACCGTCGAACGCTACGGCACCGACACTCACGTCCTCGAAAAGCGCACGCCATCGGAGGAGGAGTGCGCTGCGGCCCGGCGAGGGCTCGACCGCGCGCGTGAAGGGATGACCGGCAACGACTTCGACATCGTGATCCTCGACGAGGTCTGCCCTGCAGTCCACTTCGGTCTATTCACTGAAGACGAGGTAACCCGGCTGTTAGACATCCGGCCCGAAACCGTCGAACTGATCCTCACCGGACGATACTGCCAGCAGACCTGGATAGAGCGCGCCGACCTGGTCACCGAGATGCGAGAGATGAAACATTACTACAGACAGGGTGTCCTCTCCCGCAAGGGGATAGACTCTTAGAAAAGTAGGGGCGCACGCCTGCCCAGAGCCCCGATCCGGGGGCCGTGCACCCCTATTGTGCTGTCACGCTTAAGTGTGACAGCAGGCCATCAATTATATCCGTTAATGAGCTGTCATACTGAAGTATGACAGCACACACATCAGTGCCGGTTCATAATGACGAACACCGGCTCCGAGAACACACCGTCGTAGCCCACCACCCTGGCATTGATCTGGACGGGGACCTCCAGAGTGAACGGATCGAGGAAGAAATCAGGCTCCTCGCCCTTAAGGAATACCGTGGCCTGACCGTCCTCATCGTTGTGCTCGACGTGCATGGGTGGACGCCAGCCGGTATATTTTACCGCCGGTTCGGGGAAGAATTCCTTATCCTGATGTCGCGACCAGTTGAACCAGTAGAAGCGCGCCCGGGTAGTGGTGAACAGCACCGGCCCGTTGTTGATCGGCACGCTGTGGCCGTCCCGAAGCACCACCCAGCACCTGATACGGGCCAGTGGTCCGTGGCCTTCCCCTCCATTGGGGAACATCCAGTTGGCCGGATCGGCGTAGAGGCTCAGCTCGCCCCACTGCAGTGGCAGGACATACTCCCGGCTGCCGGTGATCACACCTCCCGGGGTCTGAATCTCAGCCAAGATGGTGAGGGTGTCGAAGGTATTGATGCTGTGGTAATACAACCTAAATAACGCCCTTCCACTTGAAGTATATCCTGGTTCGATAGTGGCGATTTCAGGATCAACTGTTAACAGAACCACAATACTGTCCGCCGCCGGATTGCGGTAGATATCCCACACCCGGACTGACCCTTCAACCACCCATACACCGCCTCCGGCATCCTCTCCCTCGTTGTCCATGTCGATGTCAAGATGATAGGGCGGGCCGCCGACTACCGCTACCGTTGACAGGACAGCCTGCACCGTGTCCTGACGCGTCTCAACATCGCGCCAGGTGTAAGCGCGGATCAACTTCCCGCCGATCTGGGTGCCCGAGTTCAGCGACACAACCGCCACCCCGTTGGAGGTGTTGGAAGAGTCGATCTGGCCACGGTTGTTTATATTGCAGCCTTCCGGTTCCGGCGGCTCGTTTATAAGCTCGAACACGACTGTCACCGGTGTCGCAGTCATCAGGTTACCATTTGCGTCACGAACGGTGGCACTGATGGTAGAGGTCGAGATGCCGCCGGTGCCGACCACCTGTAGCAGGAGCGGATCGGCGGACAGATCGATCGAGTTCGGTTGCCCGGAGATGAACCTCACCGTGGTGTGTCCCTCGATTGGCCCGGCAGGTCCCTGAACCGTAGCCGTAACCATTGCAATGCCCGCCTCCACACCGGGGGTGAGTATGGCATGCGCATCTCCATCCTCATCGGTAGTGACCGTCGGAGGATTTATCGTGCCAAGTGTGGTTGTGAAAGTAACCAGAATCCCCTCCTCTGCGATAGGGTTGTTGGAGCTATCGGAGAGAGTGGCCGTGATGGTCGAAAACGCGCTCGGATCATTGGTGCGTATCTGGGTCGGATTTGCCCAGACCCTGACGTTGTTGGGTGGGCCGGGCAGCAGCTTGATGGTCACCTCGTTGCTTCTGACCGTGTCGCCTTCAGGGTTGACGACGAAAGCGAACAGGATGTCGGTGCCGACTGCGTTCCCGGGGAAATACCTGGACTCAGCCACACCGAAGCCACCACTGATAGGCACATCTTCGGGCCTGAAATACCCCAACTGAGCCCGGAAGTGAACCATAGTCCCGTCAGGAGCGCGGTCGGTGTTCTCCAGGATGCAGGTGGCCCTGACCGATATCGAGTCGTTGCTGCCTGCCCTCATCTGAGCGGCAGCCGCCGTCAGGAAGATGGTGCTCACCCGATTGCGCTCCAGGATCATAACCTCCACACTGGCCTGAGCCATCACCACACCTCCGAGACGGTATGTGATGATGATCACTGCTGGTTCAGGGTTGCCCTGGGGATCCACCGAGGGGATACCTATATCGATGAACTCAACCCGGACGATACCCATTGAATCGGTAGTGACAGGGGAGTTGACCGAACCGTGGGTAGCAGTGAATATCAGCTCCCTTCCCGCCAGCGCCTGGTTGTCGTCGTCCTTCAGCACCGCGGTCAGATTGGCCTTCGTCTGTCCATTGTCGGCGTAGATAGTATGCCGGTCAGTGTAGAGATAGAGTCTGAACTCGGTATCGTAAGGCGATTCGACCTGGATAGTTGTCTCAGCCCACCACTCGGTTCCGGGCACGGAGGCGGTGATGGTGGCCTCGCCGTATTCGTAGTTGTTGTTGAACCGTGCCACCGCCGCCCCCATACTGTCGGTCAGGGCGGGGGTTGAGATGATGCCGAGATCGCTCTGGAACCGGATCTGCAGGAACGGGATGCCGTTGTGGTCCCGGTCGCGAACCTGGACCGTCACAACCGATTCACCCAACGAGCCGGGAGGAACCACCAGGCGGTCGGGGTTGGCCTCGACCGTTATGCTCTCTATCTGGCTGCTGACAAGGCGCACCTCCATGGTCAGATCCGCGGATACGAGCACGTTCTCGCCCGATGCATCGAGCACCTCACAGCCGACCTTCACCTGGCCCCAGCCGCCGCGGGTGTTGAAGGTAACCTCGACCTGGCCGTGCCGGTCGGTGAGGCCGGGCCGGCTCAGTGAGCCGAAGATTGAATCCCCCTCCGCAGCGGGAGACAGCCTGAAGCGGGGGGCAACGCCGGGGATGCCGAGGCCGTCCGAATCGGTCACAACCGCGGTCAGCACGATCTCTGTGTCCTCCGGCTCGATCAGGGTGATGACCTGCGGGTCGGCGGTGAAACCGACCCAGGCGGGGACGCCGGTGCCGAACAGACTGATGGCGGCGGTCGCCACGTCACCCTGAACGGCCGCCAGGATCTGCGCCGAGGCGCTGCCGGAGGGCATCTGAACAGTATAAACCGCCTGGGCCGTGCCGTCCGAACCGGTGGTCACCCTTCCAGTGGAGACTGTTCCGGGACCGAATGAAACCGACAGCTCCACAGTCTCACCCACCGCAGCCTGCCCCTGGGCATTCTGAACTATGACGACAAATGCGAGTTGGCGGGTATAACCTTCGGGTGCGGTCAGGCTGTCGGGCAGCCCGGCGATGGTCAGGTGGAAACGTTCGGGCTCTACCGGTGGGTTGACGACGGTCTCGTCCTCGCATCCGGGAAGGATCAGCAGGGATGTGAACATCGCTGCGAGGATAAGACCGACGATTGGAAATGGCTTCATCTTGCGCATGACATACTCCATTTTTATTCTTCACTTCGACATGGTTTGTTACCAACTGTGGTGTCAGTCCGGCAACCGCCGGATCACCTGACACCTTAAACTCCATTACACCGCCACGTGAGGGCACGTGGCGGCACGCAGGTTGTTATTTGTCGGGTGCAGCGACCCGACAGCATTCAAATCCTGTAGGGGCGAAGTTAAACTTCGCCCCTACAGTAGGGGGTCACCGTGCAGGTCTATGGAAGCCCGGGCCGTGTCCTGGCCGGCCGCAGAGCTTACGATGGCTGTGGTATCCCCGTAAGGGATTATCACGAAATAGACGGCTTTCACCACCCCGCTCGAATCGGTGACACTTATCTCAGGTGCAACCTCGCCGGGGCCGGACTCGACCACTATCGTCACCGGAACATCGGGAACGACCGAGTCAGAGTCATCCGTCACCAGCACGTCAAATGCGGCTGTGCAAGGTTCGCCCTCCCGTGCAATCCGTGCACGGTCGAGCTCGCTAATCTGGACGTTTAAGACCTGTTCGGAAGGGATGGTTTCGGGGGCAGTAGGCTGTTCTGATTGGCAGGAAAACAGCAGGAATAGAGCTATGACCAGCCCACCAACATACGCATACCTGAACATGATTCTCTCCGCTTCAACATGAGTTCTTCAGCAAATGAATATAATCAACTACTTCATTCACAGCAAAAATTATTCCTCATAGTGGGGTCGACATTTCTGTCGGCCAGCGCGGATAGTTATCCGTGCTAACTATAATAAGTGACTTGCATCTGTGATGACTTCTACTCCGAATCAAGACTGAATTTCGCCTCAACCTCGCAGGCGAAATCCTCCCGCGAGGAGTAGGCAGCGCGGAAGAGCGCGTGGAGTGTATATTCACCGTCGGGGAGTCTTTCATCGGGCCGGTATTCCGGCGGCGGGGCCGTATATGCAACGCCTTGAGGAGGTGGTTTAGGAACGGTCAATCCCCAGGTCAGATGCCCCTCACCGGACGGATAACGCCGCTGAGAGACCAGTCTGGTGATGAACCGGCCGAAGCTGTCGAGTATATCTATCTCGCAGAATGCCGGCTCGGTAAGGAAAAAATCGACGTCAAGTTCCCGCCGAACGGAATCAGCCCTCACCTGAACCTCGAACCGGGGCACATACACACCAACCCAGAAGTAGTGGGCTCCCTTCCGCTCGACAACAAACGTCTGCCCGAAGTGGCGATAGGTGGCGATGCCGCGCGGTTCGTCGAAACGGTAGCGGCCCTGTCCGGGCTGCCCAAACCGGGTCAGGTATCTCAGGTTCCGGTCGAGCTTGTGGATACAGCCGCCCGACCGGTCGGTGACTAAAAGCTGGTTGTGGTAGTCGAGGACGATATAGCCCAGGCAGGCATCCTGACCCCCCCAGCTTGCAGCATCAGTTTCTCCCAGCAGCTCGCCCTTGAGGGAAAGCTTCCTGACCCGCTGGTTCAGCGAGTCGATGACCACAGCGAACCCATCATTCCGATAGAAGCTCGACCGCTCGTCAGGGGTGACCACAGCGATCCCGTCCGGACTGTCAAACCCTTCCCACACATCAACCACCCGCCCACTATCATCAAATATCGTCACCCGGCCCAGGGCGGCATCGGTCACATAGATCACCCCGTCAGAGTCGAGCGCTACCCCACAAGGATCGACGAAGCAACCCGGCTCATCTCCCGGGCCGCCAATTGCCCCCACGAACTGCAGGCCCTTGCCTGGGTTGAACAGCCTGACCACCCGTGCGTTGCCGCGGTCGACCACATAGACATTCCCCTTCGCATCGGCGGCTATACCCCACGGCCGGTCGAACTTCGCATGGTCCGTGTCGAGTCCATATATGCCGAGCGAGAACATCGAGCGGTTGTAGATGATGCAGTTATCGCCGGAGTTGACCCCATAGACGGTCAGCTCGTCATCGTCGCTGGTGCGGGTGGGGTCATCCCAAGACTGCAGCCGGACGCAGGCGATACCCTGAGGGTCGTTGAAGTGGGTCTTGTCACCGACGAACAGCCGGAGCTTGAACGGCGTGGCTCGAACCACCCCCCAGGTATGCTTCCAGGGAGGATAGACCAGGGTTGTGTTGCGCTCAGCCGCCCCACCTGTTCCGCAGCCGGTGAACAACAAGTGTGAAAGTGACAACGTGAGAAAGCAACATAAGATTGACTTATTCATACCTTCCTACTTTCATACTTTCACACCCCTGTTTTCGCAGGGGCAAGCTTTCACACTTTTCCCGATAGGCCGGCGAGCCCTCCTTTAACTGCTTCTGCCAGGCGTCGGTTCATCCCAGGTGTGGCGGCGATCTCATCCGTTCCAGCGGCGGCTATCCGACTGAGCGACCAGAACCGCCTCAGCAGCTCCTGGCGCCGCACCGGTCCGATGCCGGGAATATCGTCCAGTCTCGAGCGAACCTGCCGCTTGCCCCGCAGGAGCCTGTGCCGGGTGATGGCAAACCGGTGCGCCTCATCACGAACCTGCTGCAGCAACCTGAGTGCCGATGAGCTGCGCGACAGCGTCATCGGCTCGGGATTGCCGGGCAGGTAGATCTCTTCCAGCCGCTTGGCCAGCCCTATAACCGGCAGATGGGAAAGCCCCAGTTCAGCGAGCACCTGTCTGGCGCTGGATAGCTGCCCTGCTCCCCCATCGATCAGCGCCAGGTCGGGCAGACGGGGCTTCCTGGCGCCTGATTCTTCCTCGTCAACCTCCTCTTCCTGCACCGCGATCTCGGTCTTCAGACGGGCATACCGCCGCCTGACCGCCTCACCGATGGCAGCGAAGTCGTCAATTCCATCGACCGAGCGGATATTGAACAGCCGGTAGCCCGACTTCAACGGCCTGCCGTCACGAAAGGTCACCAGCGATGCGACCGAATCAACCCCGCGCAGGTTCGACACGTCGAAGGCCTCGATGACCATCGGCGGACTCGGCAGATGCAACTGCTCCTGCAACGCCTTGACAGCGCGGGGGATGAAGTCCCGCTTGTCGGCCATCAGGCGGCGCTCCTCAATCAGGTGTCGGGCGTTGGTCTGCGCTGTTTCGACCAGCCGACGTTTCTCGCCGCGTCGAGGAACGAACAGACGCACTCTCCGACCCGCCAACCCGCCAAGATAGTCACTAAGACTCGTGGCATCTGGCGGATCAACCGGCAGATATACATCACCGGGGAAACTGTCAACCAGGTCGTAGTGCCGAACCAGAAACGCCTCCATCAGGGCACCATCGTCCAGCCCGGTAGCGCGCTCCATATGAAACGGGCTCTGCCCGACTATCCGCCCGCCGCGAACCCTGATGACCGAAAAGGCGGCGTAGCTGTCCTCGCGAGCCAATCCCACCGCATCCCGGTCAACCGGTCGCGGGTCAACCTTCCGCTGCCGCTCGCTGAACCGTCGCGCAGCCGTCAGTCTGTCGCGAGCTTTGGCTGCCTCCTCGAAGCGCATATCAGCCGCCAGCCGGTGCATCTCATCCTCCAGCTCCCTGATGATCTCGTCGTGCCGCCCGTGCAGGAACTGAACGAACCTGGCAACTCCCCTGCCATACTCCTCGGCTGACACCTTCCCCTCGCACGGCCCGCCGCACAGACCGATGTGGTAGTCAAGGCAGAGCTTGAACCGTCCCCGGGCGATCTTCTCAGGGGTAAGAGGCAGGTTGCAGTCGCGCACCTGCAGGATCCCCTTAAGGGTCTTTACCAGACGCCGGGCGGATTTGACGTCGGTGAAGGGGCCGTAGTAGCCGCCGTCCGGGGTGCGGGGCTTGCGGGTCAGGAAGATGCGCGGGAACGGCTCGCGGGTCACCTTGAGGTAGGGGAAGCTCTTGTCGTCACGCAGATCGACGTTATACCTGGGGCTGTGCAGCTTGATGATGGCTGCTTCGGTGGCCAGGGCTTCGACCTCGTCCCGGGTCAGGATCACCTCCAGATCGCGGATGGAAGCGACCAGGCGGGGATAGTGGTAGCGTCCGTCGTCACCGGCTGTGAAGTAGCTGCGAACCCGGCTGCGCAGGCTCCTGGCCTTCCCGACGTAGATTACATTCCCGGACGCATCTTTGAAAAGATAAACCCCCGGCCGGTCGGGAAGGGTGGAAAGTTTGTCGCTAAGTTTATACGTTTTTTGATCCGAGGTAGACATTTAAATCATCTATTCCTGCAGGTCTTTTCCGGAGATTAACTGATTATAATCTGATACAACATTTAAAAAGGCCGACAGGAATGTCGGCCCTCCCTGCCAGAGGGGCACGATCCTAAATAACCGAGCTTCGGCATGTATCGTTGCCTATATGGCGGGCGCGATAAATCGCGCCCCTACCACATAGTTACTCTGTCACTCTGTCACTCAGGCACTCTCTTTCACCATATCATCAGATTCCTCCACATCAGGTTGGTATTCCTGATGCGGGCGGCTATGATGGTCGCCATATTGCGCATCAGGATGTAACCGATGCGGGGACGCTCATCCAGTAGTGCGCTCAGGCGGCCGTAATTGAAACAGAATACCACCACCTCACCTTCGGCTTTTACCGACGCAGAGCGGGGTGAACCGTCCACCAGGGCGAGTTCACCGAAGATCTGACCGTCCCGCATAGTGTAGATGACCTCATCCCTGCCCAACTCAACCGGGATCTTGAGCTGTATCGAGACCTTGCCCTCCTGGATGATATAGAGGTCACGGGTTTTGGAATTTTCACGGATGATAGCTGCACCCTTAGAGAACCGTTTCTCTTCAGCCAGTCGGGCCAGAGCGGTCAGTTCATCCAGGGACATATCCTTCGACAGCCCCGCCGTCTCCAGCAGTTCAAAGATTCTCTCCTGTTTTCCTTCGGTATTTTTCTCTGTCATATCGATCTTCCTGTTATTTAACCGATGCGTTTAAGGGCCTGACCGAGGTCGTTGCAGATATCGCGCGGATCCTCGACGCCGACTGAAATACGGATCATAGTCTCGCTGATACCGGCCTCAGCGAGCTGTTCAGCGGTATAGGTCGAATGGGTGGTGCTGGCAGGGTGACAGATGAGGGTGTCGCAGTCGCCGAGGCTCACCGCCAGAACGCACAGCTCCATCGAATCCATCAATTTCTTGCCGTCCTCCCTGGTGCCCTTTATCTCGAAGGCGACCATCCCTCCGAAATCGCTCATCTGAGACCGTGCGATCTCGTGCCCCGGATGGATTCTGAGGCCGGGATAATATACCTTCTTGACTTTGGGATGGAAGCTCAGGTATTGAGCCACCCTCATGGCATTCTTACAGTGCCGCCGCACCCGGACCGGCAACGTCTTGAGACCGCGAAGCAGCAGCCAGGCGTTGAAGGGACTGATACAGAAGCCGACGTGGTTGAGGGTCTCCTTGCGCACCCGATCCATAAACTCCCGCGTGCCGACCAGGATCCCAGCCACGGTGTCTCCATGCCCGCTGATGTATTTGGTGGCGCTGTGCACCACCACATCAGCACCGTGCTCGAGCGGCCGCTGAAGGGCCGATGTGGCAAAGGTATTGTCCACCGCCAGCGGGATGTTGTGTCTCTTTGCTATGTCTGCGCAGCCGCGGATGTCGATTATATCCAGGTTCGGATTGGCGGGGGTCTCAACGAAGATGAGGCGGGTCTTATCGTCGATGGCCGCTTCGATCGCATCCAGGTGTGTGGCTCGCACATCGCGCGGCTCAATCCCCATACGCGGCATAAAGCTCTTCCAGAGGGCATAGGTGCCGCCATAAACGGTGATCGAGGTGACAAAGTTGTCCCCCGAGCTGCACAATGTCATAACCAGCGCCGCTTCAGCCGACAGCCCCGACGAGAATGCCAGCGCCGCCTCTCCGCCTTCGAGGAAGGCCATCTCGCGCTCCAGACAATCCTCTGTCGGATTGCCCAGACGTGAGTAGATATAACCCGAGGCCTCGCCCTTGAACAGCGCCTCGCCGTGGGCGCTGTCCCGGAAGGCGAAGGTCGAGCTCTGGTAGATCGGGGGCGAAACTGCGCCGGTGTGCGGGTCTATCCCTTCAGAACCGTGCACCGCCAGCGTGTCAAACCTCCACTCCTTCTTCACCATTTTATAAATCCCATTTATTTTTCTAACTTTTTTACTTTTACACTTTCGCACTTTATCATTACTTTATCAACACCAACTTTATGGTCTTAAAACCGACATACACATTCGTCAGTCTGATGAAATAAATCCCGGTTGGAAAATCGGTCGCATCCCATACCAATGAATGGAACCCCACCGTGACATTACCATCCTGCAGCACTTCGACCAAACGACCGGAATGGTCATAGACCTTCAGATTGACACAGCCATTCCTTGGAGTCTGGTAGCAAATCATTGTCCGGCTGTTGAACGGGTTCGGGTAGTTTTGTGTGAGCGAGTATCCTTCAGGTCTCAACAATTCAGGCTGGTTGTCCACGCTCAGCGAATAGTCAGCCAACCATCGGAGCT
Organism: Calditrichaeota bacterium AABM5.125.24; assembly: GCA_002127415.1. Taxonomy (GTDB): domain Bacteria; phylum Electryoneota; class AABM5-125-24; order Hatepunaeales; family Hatepunaeaceae; genus AABM5-125-24. The sequence continues at coordinate 3,575 of MWJR01000091.1, read as the reverse complement.
CTTCCGCTTCTGCGAACTCGGGATCGTCCTCCCCCTCAAAACTCCCGAGACCAACCAGCCCGCCTATACCGGGTGCGAACCAATCGTATCCGTAATGAGAATAACTCGTAGGTTCTTCACCCTCGCGTAACACCCAATGGTGGCTGTATGACTGCAACCTGATGCAATCAAATGCGCCACCAGGTGTAGTCATCCTCCCGTATGCATCGTAGTGAAACCAGATGGTATCAACCGACTGCGTTTCCATAAAAGTAGATTCCATGAAGGTCACCCATCGGTCGTCAAATTCAACCGGGAAGTTGAGGGTGGGCGATGTATTGGTAAAGACCAAGGCCATCCGGAGAGTATCCATAACAATGCCAAAACCGAGCCCAGTTAAGGACTGCTGGGCGAGTTCCATGTAATTATAGCCTACTTCCGGTTGAGTGGTATCAGTCTCCATGGTCACCCTGTTGCCTCTCTGGAAGGTCTCATGGAATGGAGAATCCTCAGGATTGACCAATGTTTCACGTTTCCACTCGTTCGGTTCGAACTCCGTGAAATCCCAGTTATTGCCACCGCCTGGTGAGCCGAGATCATACCCTGTTATCCCCTCCTCCGCATAGACCGACTCATAATCGATCCAGTTTCCGGGCGTGTTAGGGATATCATTCGCGGTGATGGTCGGCTGAGCGACTCCGACTGATACCATCAGCAGAATGACACCTACTGCTGCAAAAAGGCTCTTTATTGAGTTCAAATTACACTCCTTGGTTCATGACTGTTGAAAAAGTCAAGCGTCGTGTTATATGACGCCCTTGTCTGTCCGTAATAACAATGACTTTGGTGTCAGGCGAGGACGCCTGACACCACAATTATTAAGGCATATAGACCAGCTTAACCGTCTTCTGCACACCGCTAAAACCCACCTGGACGAAATAGATCCCTGAAACACCGAAGCTGCTGCCATTGACAACAAGCCTGTTAGAGCCCGGGGATACTTTAATGCTAAGCGATTCTATCTCACGACCCAGGATATCGTAAATCTTCACATTCGCCATCCCGGTGATGCTAGTCCTCAACCGCAGCTCCACCTGCCGGTTGAACGGATTGGGAGCCGCGGTCAGGGATAAGCCTGAAATTACAGTCGGCTCGCCGGAAGGAAAGATGTGCCGGTAGTCGAAGGATATAGCCCCTATATCAGCCCGGGTGCCGTCCGGATCGCGGGGGCTGTCAGGGTCGCCGGCGTCGATGCAGGGGGACTCAGGCTGGAGGTGGTAGTCGCCACCCTCCGAATCCACGAACAGCGGGTCGGCCGAGATCGAGCCCTCGCCCGGCTCGACACCGATGTAGTCCGCGCTGTCGTTCCCCCAGCAGTTGTTGTAGGTGAAGAGGTTCCCCCCCTGCTGCTCTTCCGTCAGCAGCACCCCTACATCGTTCAGTGCGAAGATGTTATTGACGGCTATAATCTGCTCAGCCGCATTTACCTTCAGCCCTGCCGAATCGGATTTTATGAAGTCGTTATTTTGAAGGCGGAACTCGGCCTCCCGGCTGTCAAGCATCATTCCACCCTCAACGACCAATCCGGTCAACCGGTGCTCACCATCGCCCTTCACCACCAGTCCGGAGTGGAAGTGTGCAGCGTTGATGTCCACCTCGCCCCTGGAATCATCGGTTTCGATGGTCACCTTACCTGCAAACTCGCCCCCCTCGATCTTAAGTCGTCTCACATCCGGGATTGTAAGCGGCCCGGCGATGCGACATTGAGCCAGCTCTACCCACCGACTGTCACCCTGGAACTCGACGCCGCCTTCGAGGACGCAGTTCTCAAAGATAGCTGTATCACAATCAACCACCAACTTCACATTTTCGGCAAGGTGGGCATAGCGCAGCTCAACCCTGGTGATTACTGTGTCCTGGATGCACATCAACCCTGCGTCGATGGGGTATTCGTCCGGGTTCTCGCGGGTGACGACCACCGGCTCCTCCTCCGTCCCCTCCAGCCGCAACGCATCCGAACAGGCCAGCTCCAGGCTGTCCAAGAGGATGATGTGGGTTCCCGGCCCGGCGTTGATGGTCTGGTAGCCGCCTTCCCCTAACACTCGATAAGGGGAATTATCGCCGTTCAGGTAAAGGTTGTTGCCATCGCCCGGGATATCCTGGCGGGCGATCTCGGGAAACCACGGCGGAGCCTGATCTTCCAGCCGGAAGTCATAGCGGTAATCCTTGCTGTAGCCGGTGCCCCAATGATTGGAGCGGTGGATATAGCCGCGCCGATACTGAGCCACCGAACCCTTCAGATGGATGATACCACGTTCATCCCATGGATCAGGCCCCTGATAGGGCTCCCAATCGTCGTTCTGATGCTCGAAGGTGAACGACTCCCCCAGCGCCAGCAGAGCCGCGTTGATGACGATGGAGTGGTGTTCTATATCAAGTGCCCCATAACGTCGAAATCCGTTCTCCCGACCGTTGGCCCAGGTGTCCTTGATGATGATGTTGCGTTCCGAAATCAATCCCAACATATGCTCCATATTCTCTTCTTCGAACCAGCCGGTGTATTTATTGGCGCCCTCATAGTGGACGTCACGCACCAGCCACATATTACGGGCGCAGCCGATGGTCAGCGTCCCCACCAGCTCCCCTTCCAGTTCGAGCTGACCATCGACGAATATGGCACCTGTATCGATAGGATCCAGGTGGGTCAGCAGCGAGTCGTCGTGGGGTGTACGCCCCAACCTATACTGATAGACATCGATCCCATCTTCACCGCGCAGCTTTATCCAGGTCATAAGCCTGCCGTCGTCGGACTCGATAAACGGATCGGCATACGCGCGCAGCGAATCAGCCTGCATCGGAAAGTAACGGATGGGCGCGCCGAGCCGCGGCCACTCTTCAAAGTGGACGTTCCCTGGTTGCCAATACCTTAAATCCGGTTGAGAGGATGAGACATGACCAAAAAAGTGCGGTGAATATTTGACACCTATAAAGTCATTGGAGTGAACCCTTCCCCAGAGGGAATCGTAGGTCCAGAACCAGATAATCTCATCGAAGCTGGTGTGCTCGGAGTGGGTAATGTATTGAAAATCTGTAAACGACTCCCGGGCCAGGTTGGGCGGGGCCTTGAGCATGATGAACATCAGCGCACCCGCCACCACAAAGAAGCCCACTAATACCTTCAGCCAGCCTGTTTTCATGATCGCCTCCCTTAAACCATAGTTCACGTGTGTTTCCCCACCTTCCCCCCCTGCTGATGTGGTCAAGCCGTGCCGCGGAGAGGGAAGATGCATCACCCATACCATCAATATATAAACTGAAAGCCCCTCCTGCAAATACGGAGGGGGCTTGATTAAGAGCGGATTGCGTTAAAAGTTAGGGCGCACGCTTGCCCCGGAGGACGATCCTGGGGCCGTGCATCCCTACAAGAAACGATGATTAATTCACCGGATCACACCACGAAGTTGCTGCCGACGCTCAGGCACGAGATCACCAGGCCGGGATACCCCCCGATGATCTCAAACTGCTTCCGGGTCTCAGGACCGATGATGGTCTGATGCAGCAGGATGTGGTTCATAACCGAGCCCGGAGGATATACC
>MWJR01000304.1 GCA_002127415.1 Calditrichaeota bacterium AABM5.125.24 | reverse complement strand
TCTCAGCGATCTGTTTGACCAGCTCATACGGAGCCCCGAGACGCTTCGATTCCGCCATCAGTTCGTCGGCGCGCAGTGTGGTCAGGCGGCGTATTTCGCCGACAACCTGCCGCATATGCCGCACCGCCTCGACCACGTTCCCGGTGCCGGCCTCGCCCTTGGTGCGGATCATAGCCGCCCCCTCGCCAATCCGGCGCAGTGCTTCCGCCAGGCAGGTCGCGCCACAGACGAACGGCACCCGGAAGTCGTGCTTATAGACGTGGTTAGCTTCGTCGGCGGGGGTCAGCACCTCCGACTCGTCGATGAAGTCAACGCCCAACTCCTGCAGCACCTCAGCCTCGGCGAAATGCCCGATACGAACCTTGGCCATCACCGGAATGGTCACGGTGGACATGATCTCCTCGATGACCCGGATGGAGGCCATTCGCGCCACCCCCCCCTCGCGGCGGATGTCGGCCGGGACCCGTTCGAGCGCCATCACTGCCACCGCACCGGCGTTCTCGGATATGGCGGCCTGCTCGGCGTTGGTGACGTCCATTATGACCCCCCCCTTCAGCATCTCGGCCAGACCGACCTTGAGGAGGAAGCCGTCCTTGCCCGGTTCGGGCGACGGTAGGATTTTATCTTTCATTCAGTTCCTCATAATTGGGTAGTGTCCAGGAGTAATTGAGATGGTGTATCGCGGTTGTCCTCAACCGTGACACAGTCTGGTACAACGCTCTGTATAATAACGAACTATGCCATCGCAATTAACCAGGGGCACTACCCATAATTGACTAAGAGCCGAATTCTTTCGCACCGATTCTCCCTAATAAGATACGCTTAAGATCAACTTTCAGTTCCGGGTTGACTACTTGCCGGATGCCGTTTAGCTGTTCAGTGTGAAAGTGCGTAAGAACGTTTGGCTTTCGGCTTCAGGTATCAGGTGTGGATTTTAGCTCAGATTTTACGTCCGAACCAAACCCCCTTATCAACAAATATAGACCTGTTCACCGGAGGAGTCAAGGGAGGGCGAGTCGCGGTCAGGTTGCGTTCACAATGGTGCATATGTATATTAGCCGTTTGTGAACCTGCAGCGCCTCTTGCGGATGAACAACCGTAATGTAGGCGCTCCACTTACCGGGAGGCAGTCCACCTTGCTGACACCGTTGAATCTTGCCCACATGCCCACTCCGCTCTACCGGCTGGACCGGCTCTCCGACCGTTGGGGCGGTGAGATCTGGATTAAGCGGGACGACCTGACCGGCTCAGGCCTGTCGGGCAATAAAGTCCGCAAACTGGAATATCACCTGGCCGAGGCCTTCAGGCGCAAGGCCAATACAGTCATCACCTGCGGCGGGGTGCAGTCGAACCACTGCCGCGCCACAGCACTGGCAGCAGCCAGGGTAGGGCTGCGCTGTCTGCTGCTCCTGCGCGGTGACGCGCCGGATGAGTCCGACGCCAACCTGCTCCTGTCACGTCTGGCGGGAGCCGAAACCGTATTTATCTCCAGTGAGCGATACTACAGCGACCTGCCGGGTGAGCTGACCGGACTGGCCGAACAGGTCAAGGCTCAAGGGGGCAGACCTTACATCATAACCGAAGGAGGCTCAGACCCGATCGGGATCTGGGGGTTCGTCGAGGCGACCAGGGAGGTCAGACGTCAGTGCGAGCGGGCCGGGTTGGAGCCGACCCGCATCGTCAGTGCGGCTGGAACGGGCGGCACGCACGCCGGATTGTGGGTCGGAACCAGGCTCGAAGGCTGGGATGTCCAGATTGTCTCCGTCAATGTCTGCTACGATGCCGGTGATACTGAACGCCGCATCCGCGAGCTCATCCGGGAAATGAACGAGCATTACCGACTCAATCTGCCCCTGAGAGAGGGTGATATACATACCTGGGACGGTTACCTCGGCCCCGGCTATGCAGAACCAGCGACAGAGGACCTTGAGGTTATCGCCGAGGTGGCGAGGATCGAAGGGGTTATCCTCGATCCGGTCTATACCGGTAAGGCAGCCCGGGGGCTCCGGTGTGAGCTTGCCTCCGGCGGGCATCCGGGAACCACCATATTCTGGCACACCGGCGGCGTCTTCGGCCTGTTTCCGTTCCGCAGTAACTTTAGTTCGCTATTTATTGATGGTAACAATTAATACCTGTCATTGCGAGGCGCGTAGCGCCGAAGCAATCAAATAGACGAGATTGATTCACTTCGTTCGCAATGACAAATGCTTTGCGCACTTTTTATAGCAATTCTCGGATGTTTTTTCAAGTGTAGAATAAATAAATAGATAAACAGTTGCATGGTGACTTATTTATTTG
>MWJR01000186.1 GCA_002127415.1 Calditrichaeota bacterium AABM5.125.24 | reverse complement strand
GGAATTGGTTGCAGCGGCGACTGAAATGTAGGGGCGAAGTTTGACTTCGCCCCTACATTATGCCCGAAGTAGGCCCGACACTCCTGTCGGGCGTACGCCCGACACGCATTCGGGCAAATGCGCGGCAAGAGTGCCGCACCTACCAGGTTTCGGATGATAAAATCCGGAATGGTGGATAAACCTTTAAATAACAGCACTTATTCGGGCCTGATATATCCGGCATATATTTTGCCCTTAATTCAACTCCATTATTGGCAACATCCGTGAGCATATATTTAACCCACTGAAGTGTAAGGAGTTGACATCACCACGAGATATATGCTCCAATATCTGAAGGCTCCAAGTAACGCTTATTGGCGTCAAATGGCGGTAATGGTCGGATCGTCATACTGGCTGCGCTCCACCTCCTTCATCGATCACCCCACGCAACAACTGTGGGCAGTGGAATACCCCGTCACTGTCAACTATTAGTTGACACCACTATTAGTAGTCTGCTATAGTGAAGTGAGAAGTTATGCAGGAAGCGCATAGAGCGCTCCCTGTTTCAAGAGGCACATAAAATGAACGCCTAAAAACTCAAGATGAATTGGAAATACGGGTTCAGAAACGGACGGAAGAGCTGACGTCAGCCAACGAAGCCTTGCAGAATGAGATAGACGAGCGCAAGAGGAAAGAGGAGGAGATTCAGCGCGCTCATCAGGAACTTGACCAGATTTTCAAGGCGGCTGCTCCATTATGCGTAATCGACAGTGAATTCAAGATGATACGGGCGAACGACACCTTCTGCTCCTTCCTTGGGCTGACCAGTGACGATATTATAGGCAAGAGATGCCACGATATCTGGCGAGGAACGGCATGTGAAACTCCCGATTGCCCGATGAGAATGATACTGGCCGGTTCCGAGAGGCTCGGATATGAAGCTGAGAAGGAACTCAAGGATGGCAGGAAAATCTCCTGCATTGTAAAGGCAATGCCCTATCGCGACCTTGATGGTGAAATCATCGGAATTGTTGAAAATATAAGGGATGTCACAGAGCATAAGCATCTTGAGGCACAGTTCCTCCATGCGCAGAAGATGGAGGCGGTGGGACGGTTGGCCGGTGGGATTGCCCACGACTTCAACAATCTGCTCACCGTCATTTCGGGTAACACTGAACTCGCAATGATGTCGGTTGATGTCAATGATCCACTGCAAGACGAATTAAAACAGGTTCAAGAGGCAGCCATTCGTGCTTCAGATCTCATCAGGCAGCTCCTCGCCTTCGGTCGGAAGCAGGTTATGGAACTAAAGAGCCTAAACCTGAATCATATAATCGAAAATACGCATAAAATGCTCAGGCGCATCATCGGCGAAGATATTGAACTTGAGACGATCCTCGCACGTTATCTGTGGAGGGTGAAGGTCGATCCGGCCCAGATTGAGCAGGTGATAGTCAATCTGGCGGTCAATGCCCGTGATGCAATGCCCAGGGGCGGTAAGCTGACCATCGAGACTGATAAGGTGGAATTGGACGAAAGTTACACGAGCATCCATCCACAAATCATCCCCGGCAAATATGCTATGATGGCTATCAGCGATACCGGGGTGGGAATGACTGAAGAGGTAAGGGCAAAGATATTCGAGCCGTTTTTCACTACAAAAGAGACCGGCAGAGGGACAGGATTGGGACTGTCAACTGTCTATGGTATCATTAAACAGAGCGGCGGATTTATCTGGGTCTACAGCGAGTTGGGTAAAGGAACCGCCTTCAAGATTTATCTGCCTATGGTGCCGGAAGCAGCCGAAACGATTAGCCAAGAGAATAAATCTCCAGATCTGCCCCGTGGAACCGAAGCCATATTAGTGGTTGAGGACGACGATAATGTGCGCCAACTGACCTGCAGGATCCTGGAACGGCAGGGATATTCCGTTACCCAAGCCCGCACCGGCATGGAAGCCTGTTCAATGTGCCACGAAATAAAAGAGCCGATTGATCTGGTGGTTACGGATGTGGTCATGCCGGGTATTAACGGCGCTGAACTTATGGAGCGGATAAGGATAATCTTGCCCGATGTGAAGGTGCTGTTCGTCTCAGGCTATACATCAAACGTTATAGTTCACAACGGCATATTAGGAACAAATACTCCATATCTACAAAAACCTTTCAATCCCAACGACCTGATCAAGAAAGTGCAAGGAGTGTTGAACCTTCCAAACCAGAAATCCGAGATATGAATCAGGGCACTTAATTTTAGACACTTGTCATACCGGCGAAGGCCGGTATCCAGACGAATTCGGGGCTGTCTGGATTCCGACCCCGGATCAAGTC
>MWJR01000268.1 GCA_002127415.1 Calditrichaeota bacterium AABM5.125.24 | reverse complement strand
CCGCTGTCCACCCCCAACGAGGTGCCGCTGCTGGCGTTGTCACGACACCTGTCACAGGACATCAAGGTGGTTCTGTCAGGGGAGGGCGCCGACGAGCTGCTGGGCGGCTACGGCCCCCTGCTGCGCAGCCCTCACGACCTGCTGTCGGCAGAGATGCTGCGCAAAGACCCCGCCGCAATGACCCCCCAACTCCGGCAGAACATCCGCCACGCCCTGAAACGGCAATACGGAAAGTCCGGCTTCAAAGACACGCTCGACCACTTCCTCACCGTCTATTCCTGGCTGGATCCAACCGACCGCTCGATGGTGCTGAACCCGGAGTTCGTCGGACCTGAAACCGATCGTAACATCGAGCGGTTCTGGCGCAACCGCCTGGAGCATATGCAGGGCCTTGACACCTATGACCGGTATCTATACCTGCTTGAGACAGAGCACCTCCGCGGACTGCTGACCCGCCTCGACGCCGACACGATGGCCGCTTCCGTCGAGGGCAGAGTGCCGTTCTGCGACAACCGGCTGATGGATTTCGCCTGGCAGCTGCCGTTCAACTTCAAGCTGCGATGGAAGAGCAGTCGGCACCGCCAGGCCGCATTGGGGCTGTCCAGCCTTGAAATCGCCGAAAAGTTCGACATACCGAAATTCGTCCTGAAGGAGGCCTTCCGGGGCCGGCTGCCGGAGGCCATCCTCAGACGCCAGAAGCAGGCCTTCCCGGTGCCGCTCGAGAACTGGTTTATCGGCGAAGACCAGCCCGATCTCATCAGACGGCTGGAAGATAACCCCGGACTTGGCAGGTATCTGAACCTGTCAACCATCCCGCAATGGACGAGTGCTACCCTGGCCAGCGGCGTCGGAGCAATGAAGGTCTGGATGGTCCTGAACCTGATTATCTGGCTCGAGACCCTGGAATAGGCCGCGGGCTTCGGGCCTCAGACCTCGGACTTCAGACGTATGACACACGACGTAGGCTTGGCAATAAAATCACGTGCTGTCACACTTAAGTGTGACAGCACAGCAGTAATTGGTAGTCGCGGTTGTCTCAACCGCAACAATCGGGCTTGAGACAAGCCCGACTACCTTGCCATTGAAGTTCCGTCAGGTCTTGCAGTCCCGAAACTTCGGGACGATTTGGCTTGACAGCCTCACCCAAATAATCACAAAAACAGGTTGACAATCCCCAACATACCGTATATATTTAACATAGCCGACCTGTCCGAGACAGTATATCAGTATTATCAATTCGCTCAGAGGGGGATCAATTATGTTCGGTGAAAAACTGCGGCGCCTGCGCCGTGAACTGGGTATCTCACAGGGGGATCTGGCCGAGCGTTCGGGCATCAACCGGTCATACCTGAGTATGGTCGAGAATGACCGCTCGTCGCCTACCATGGATGTGGTGGAGAAGCTGGCCCGAGGCCTCGGGGTATCGGTATGGACCATCATCTCAGGCGTGGAAGAGAAACACTACACCTACGACACCGATGAGGTCTTCGAGATGTTCGACGGGTTGAGACAGTTCCTCGAAGACGAAGATCTGATGATGCTGGTCAAGCCCACTGAAGAGGAAATCCAGGCTCTAAAAGGGATCAGGTTCAGAGGCGGGTTTCAGCCGGATAAACGGTTCTATCGCGACGCACTGCTGGCTTACCGTCGAAGCAAAGCATGAGATTCATCAGGGAGCTGGCCGCCAAATATGGAGTTGAGGTATCCCTGAAGCCGACCGGTGGTCCGGACGGCTACCTGATCAACGGCACCATAGTCCTAGATCCGGAGCTCTATCCACCCCGGATGAATTGGGTCTTCTGCCACGAGCTGGCCCACCACCTCCTCAAACACCCCGACTCAAAGAAGATTACCCCGGAGATGGAACGCGAAGCCGATTCAATGGCCGCCGAACTGATGCTCCCCGCAGCAAAGTTCCGTCAGGTAATGGCGCTGTACGACATCCCCGAGCTGAAGGCGCTATATACCCACGCCTCGTGGGAGGCTATCGCCCGCCGCTGGGCAGAGATGCGTCCGGCGGTGTTGACCATATACGATAATGAGCAGTTCACCAACCGTCAGGGACCCAAAGGACTGAATTTCCCTTCCAGACCCACCCCTCAGGAGATCGAGCTGGTGCGCGATTGCTTCCAGAACAGGAAGCACCTGACCGGACAGGTTGAAGGGCTGGCTTTAAGGAGCTACTACGTCGAAGATACCCCCGGCCGTCGGAGGGTAATCCTGCTGACCGAGATGCAGGACTGATTCAGGCTTCGGCCCTCACAGCCTGTCCGAGAATTGCTTTTGGGTTGCTCTGCGGCAAGGCGGACGCCCCCGTCCGCCCGTCCAAACAATAACTTGAAT
>MWJR01000303.1 GCA_002127415.1 Calditrichaeota bacterium AABM5.125.24 | reverse complement strand
GGCCCTGACCCTTGGTACCCAGAAGGATCCCGGTCTTTGAGTGGACATCCTGGTCCAGTGTCATACTGGTGTTCAGCTCCCTGACCCGGAGGGATTTGGCGATCCTGCCTGCCGGCTCGAGGTCGAGGGTCTCCAGAGTCTTTACAACATCCTGGTCATAGTCGTCAGACTGCTGCTGCAGCACGGCCAGAGCCGACTTGGGGGATATTCCCTGCATCAACAGTAAGTCGAAATCGAGCGCCACCTTCAATAGATGCCCGCCCAGCGCCACCAAGTCTTCCCCCTTGAAATCATCCCCTTTTGACCGACGGGTAAACGGCTGCTGCTGAGCCTCAATCATACGGGCCACAGTTCCCAATCGTGGGATATTGGCCAGCAGGTTGCGCCCCACAGTGGGCTGGGCCGAATACATCTCATGCTCGGTCTTTGACAGAAGCATTCCCGCATAGACCTTATTCAGCGTGTCGATAGGCAGGGTGACGCAGCCGATCTGGGATAGCATAGACGCCAGTCCAAACTGCCAGGCGTGCGGCAGCTTCAGCTCATTCACTATATGCATAACGCATTTTTTAATACGGAGTGTTCTGCCGAAGGCGGTGGGGTTGACCATACTGAGTATCTCCATAAGCACATTGACGCTGCCGCTGAGGGTCTTCTCCAACAGCTCCTTCTCAGCGGTGATCAGCATATGCTGCGCCGCACAGGTCCTTATGATCTTGGTCATCACATCCGGAGAGATGGGCTTGGTGAGAAATCGGAAGAGATGTCCCTCGTTTACCGCATCAATGGCGATCTGTAGGTCGGGGTGGCCGGTGAGCATAACCCGAACGGCATCCGGATCCTGGTATCTCACCTCGGTCAGGAACTGTATGCCGTCCATGCCCGGCATCATTTGGTCGGATACGACGACGGCATAAGGACCTTTCTCGGCGACTGCCTGCAGCCCCTCTTTGCCCCCCGGAGCGGTGTCGATCTTGAACTGCTTTCTAAGGGTCCGCTTGAAGGCATCCAGGATGTTAGGGTCGTCGTCCACGACAAGGATCTTCTCAGCCATTCGGTTCTCCTTTCATTATCAGCTGCCAGCTTTAAGCCTTCAGCTATCAGGAATCAATATTTCTGTGTATGTCCCTCCACTCAGCCAGACGCTCTCCGAGACCGATCTTGTCCAGGTATTCGAGATCGACCTGGGAGGCTCTACCGATGATATTGCCATCATCCTGTTCAGCTTCCAGTGCATTGGCCACATGGACCGCCGTTAGTGGACTGAACTCGAGGTTTGGGCATCTTAGTGGGGAGTGATGGAAGCATATGGCCTCGACGATGCTGTCCGGCAGCCCCCATATCCCCAACAGATAGGCGCCGACATCCGCGTGATTGACGTTCAGGGCTTGCTCTTCGGCTTCGACTAAATTTATCCCCTCTTCATCTGCTAACGCAAATACCTTGCCGTATTTTTCTGGTAGATTCACAGCCAGGATTATCTTGCCCACATCGTGGAGCAGCCCGGCCATAAAGACGTGGTCGATAGCTTTCTGGTCCCGGCTCTCCTTCCTGAATATCTCCTTTGCCAGCACACTGGTGGTCAGCGAGTGTTTCCAGAGCTGGTCGAGCCACTGTCCCTTGAGACACTCCTCGGCGAACTGTGAGAAGATGTTCACCGACAGCACCAGTGACCTGATGGTATCTATCCCCAGAAGTATGGCGGCCTGAGAGGGGTTGTGGACATGCTTCGGCAGCCCGAAGAAGGCCGAGTTGACAAGTTGCAGAACCTTGGCCGTCATACCGATATCCTTCGAGATAATTCCTCCCACCCGTGCCATCGAGCTGCTCGGTGACTTCAGTTCATCCATAATCTCTACATATAAGGAAGGGAGGCTGGGCAGCGACTTCATCCCGGATACCAGCTGTTTCAGGGTTTCATCTTGCAGCAGGTTGTGCAGAGCCAGGGACCTGGTCACCACATTCTTCAGGAGGTCCGCGTCGCACGGCTTGGCGATGAACTGATGGGTCAGCTCGACCGATCTCAGCAGCATCTCCTGAGCCAGCTGTCCGCTGAGGACAATCCGCACGATGTGTGGGTATTGATCCCTGATCTCTTGCAACAGCTCGGCGCCAGACATACCGGGCATACGCATATCGGTGACCACCACATCGAAAGGCGCTTCAGACAGGAGCTTCAAAGCCTCATCCCCGCTCTGCGCGAAGACCATATCCCACTCGTGCCTCATTCCTCTCAGCATACGCCGCAGGCCGTCCAGCACATTCAGCTCGTCATCCACGAAGAGTATGTGTTTCAATATGGTTATTAGCTATTAGCTATTAGTACTACTTTAATAAGTAACCACTGTCATTGCGAGCGAAGCGAAGCAATCTCAACTGTTTATCGAAAAAGATTGCTTCGGCACTTCGTG
>MWJR01000302.1 GCA_002127415.1 Calditrichaeota bacterium AABM5.125.24 | reverse complement strand
GACTGGACGAAGGATGCGGATGCGATTATCGAAAAGCTCGGCTGGAAGGGATTAGCGGAGGCTTGTGCATACGTCGAGCTGGATTTCGACGCGAAAGAAAAAGAGGACGGCAAGTGGCCTCAGGCAAAGGCTGCCTATCACCTGCCCTACCGGAAAATGGTCGATGGAAAACTGCTTGTTGTATGGCGAGGTCTGGCGGCAGCGATGGCGGCTCTGAACGGCGCCCGGGGCGGTGTGAAACTGCCGAAGGCAGCCAAGGAGAAAGCTTGGAAGGTGCTGGCGCGGTGGTATAAGGAGTTCGACCGGGAGCCCCCTCCGTTGGCATCGCAGGCAGATGACATTTCCCGCGCCTGCCATACTTCCTTGACCGGCGAGATCATATCGGCGGATGAGCTGAGCGCGTTCGCAGAGCCTGCCGTCGGCGGCGAGGGCGATAGGCACTTTAGCTTCATTCTGGCTCACGCCGGCACGAACCTTAATGGCGATCATTTCACCGAGGGTGAGATGAAAGCCAATTACGCCAGCGCCCTCAACACGAAGATTGACCTGAAGCACTCTCAGGACCTGACCGACATCGTGGGGGGCGTGGCAGACGCCCGTTTCGTCGAGGTGGACGGCGGTTATATCGAGTGCGACGGCGAGCTTTATACCGAGGACAATCCCTATGCGAGGCTGGCATACAAGCTGATCAAGAAGGGGATCGTGCGGCAGGTGTCGATGGAGTGCGACTACGAGGAGGGAGAGTGTTCGATCTGCGGGAAGCGCATCAAATCGAAGAACAACTACTGCCTGCATCTGAAGAAGCATAAGGGGCGTGAATACCAGGGGAAGGCTGTCTTCGAAATCCTGCACAACATCACCTTCACGGGAATGGCGCTGCTGGACAGGAAAGGTGCCGATCCCGAAGCCCGGATTATCAGTGTCGCAAATTCACCAATTAAAGAAAGGGACAGGTTCATGGAAACCATTGCAGACTTCGGGTCATACCTCGAAGCCCGAAAGATCAACGAGGAAATCTGGCCTTTGACCAGCGCCCTGGAGGGATACATCAGCGATCTGCTGAAGAAGTTCGCCGCGGACGAGATCACCAAGGATGACCTCACCACCAGGATAACGTCGGGGCTGGATATGTTCCGTAATAAAATGAAAGGTCTGGTTGATCAGGTTAAGGTCGACGCTTCGACCAAGGCCTCCGCTGCCACCGAAGATGATCTGAAGAAGCTCCGGCAGGAGAACGAGGAGCTGAAGAAACAGATCGAGGAGCTCCAGAAGAAGGTTGAGGCTTACGAGGCTGAGAAGCGCAAGGCTGAGCGGAGTGCCAAAGCCACGAAGCTGGTGGAGAACTGGGAGAAGCGCGGTCGGAAGTTCAAGGACGAAGCCGAGCGCACCGCGGAAATCGAGAGGCTTGCCAGCCTCGATGATAACGCCTTCGAAGCCACTAAATCCGTGATCGACGCGCTGCCGGAAGCCAAGGCTGATGAGGATGATCCCGAAAAGGACAACGGAAAGAAGGTTTTACGCAGCGACGCGGGCGTCGATCCGGCGGTAGTGGACGACAAGACCGACGGTCTGGCTGACCGGCTGACCAAGGGGCTGCGCGAGGTCCGTGAAGCACAAAGCACTTAGGGAGGAATAACCGATGAGTGAAATCTATTTCAACCCCTCGCATCCCGGCATCGCTTACGGTGACGGCGAGCTGCAGGGTCCCGGCGAGAAGGGTCAGTTCGTGAAGCTGATCGACAACGATCTGTTCCAGGTAGTGTCGGATGCTGCCGATGTGCCGGTGGGTGTGATCTATAACCTCGACAAGCTGAAATATGTCACCCCGGGTGCGACCGACCGCAATAAGGTGGCGATCTACTTGGGTGGCGGCGTCTACGAGACCGACAATGTGACCGGCACCATCAACGCCGGGGACGACCTAAGCTTCGATCCGACCGCCGGAAATCTGAAGACCGCCGGTGAAACGGATACCGTGGTCGGCAGGGCGCTGGCGGTCGAGGGCAGCGTCGTCAAGTTCAAGCTTGCGCTGTAGAAGGGAGAAACATGAATACCAAGGCAATTCCGCAGGAGAAGTTCGAGGCGATTGCGGCTGATCTGCGCGAGGCTTACGGCATGGGACCTGAGGGTCTGCGCACCATCGCCGCCTCCATCGCCCAGCCGATCTACGACGAGATTCGGCAGAAGGAGATTGTCTCGCTGCTGCTGACTGAGAACAAGCTCCCGAAGGGCGAACCGGCTCGCTACAACAAGATCAAGGAGGTCCAAGCCTTCTGGATCGCCTCCGGCGGGCAGGTGCACCGCTCGAACATGGCGGACGAGGAGATCGAGTTTCCGGTCGACCGTGTCGCTTCCAATCCTGCTGTCGACGTGTCGGTGCTCCGCAACGGCGACGTTCACCGGCTGACCGACATGGAGAAGTGGGCGGGGGCAGCCATCCGCAA
>MWJR01000066.1 GCA_002127415.1 Calditrichaeota bacterium AABM5.125.24 | reverse complement strand
AGATAGCCCAGAGTCGAGTGACGGCGCTGACGATTATAAAAGACCTCGATATAATCGAATATCGCTTCTCTCGCCTCAGCACGCGTGCGGAAGCGTGATAAATAAACCAGTTCCGTCTTTAAGGTCCCGAAGAACGACTCGCAGACGGCGTTGTCGTAACAGTTTCCCTTGCCGCTCATGCTCTGAACGGCTTGATGATCAGCAAGTAGTTCTCTGAAATCAGAACAGGCGTATTGGACACCCCGATCACTGTGAAAGATCAGTCCCGGCAACGGTCGGCGGCGAACATGCTTTCGATCACTAGGCAGACCCTGATGACGTATGCCTATGGGGGAAGAATCGACTGTGTGAGGTTGTCAGGCCGGCAGGTCTATTTCACACCGGAAGACCTCGAACGCTTTGTCCAAAGCCACAAGGTTCACTATCGGCCACCGTAATCCCACCCGCCTGACCTGCAGTAGACGTTCCCATATTGTTCCCATTTACCGATTTTCATCGCTAAGCACCCAAAATCACCAAAGGCTATGTTGCCTACTGGTATTTACTTTGGCCCTTGTCGGGGCGACTGGATTTGAACCAGCGACCCCCTGCTCCCAAAGCAGGTGCGCTGCCGGGCTGCGCTACGCCCCGAATGTTTGTCGTTTAATGATATACATCGGGTTCCCTTAAATCAAGTGAACAGGTGTGCAGATATTGACCGGCGTTCTGATTTACGTTATAATTGTGACACAGCCATTCAGGTTTTCGCATCGTGTGATCCGACTTTCAACGGTCTTACTATACACACTGGCGATATGAGCGGTTGGTCGGCGGATTACCGCTTTCAAACCACCGTCACAGGATTAGCCGCGAGGGAAAGCCACATATTAAATACGCTTTATCAGGAGGAGAAATGCGCATACTACTGCCGTTTAAGGTTGCGACCGTCCTGTTAATCGTCCTTATGGCAGCACCCTCCTCAGCCCAGTTCGAGGAGATTGACCGGGTCGATCTGCGGCAGGGATTCAATATGAATGATATATACGGGATCGCCACCAACAATGAAGATGGCTTGATCTATGTCATTCACCTGCGGCAGAACACGGTGGTGATTTTCGACGACGAGTTTGAGGAGGATATCGACAGGCTTCGATTGGATGGTCCCCAGGATATCTATGGCATGGATTACAATTCGGCAGATAACACCTGGTGGGTCGCAGACCGTATGGGTAACCCACGCCGGATCTTCCATTACGAACTTGATGGCGAACTGCTGGATGACTTCAACTCCGGCGGCGACGCCAACGGCGTCTGCTACTGCCCCGAGAACGAACATCTCTATGTTGCCTGTACCCCTGGCGGCATTATTGAATTAACCGACGAAGGTGAAATTTTAGAGAGGTATCAACAGGACAGGAACTTGACAGCCATCGAATATTACCCGCCTAACGGGACTCTCCTTGCGATGGATACTAACGACAGGGTCTATGAATTTACACTGGAAGGCGAACATGTAAATGACGTTATGGCGAATGACGTTATACAGGGAAACGGTCTGGGGATGGATTACAACCCGTGGACTCGCACCCTTTATACAACCGGACAGGAAGGGGTGGTTCAGATATGGGAGGACAACTACAGCACACTGCCCGAGCCGGAGTTCGATCCGGAGGGTTTCGAGGTTGTGGTTTCCTTCGGGCTTGAGGTGGAAGACACCCTGACCATCACCAACGTCGGTGAGGAGGAGAGCATCCTGCGCTTCAGCCTCGACGATGTAGGTGAGGGGGAGGTCGACTGGCTCGAATGCGAACCGACCTCCGGAATGCTGGAGCTGGATGAAACGGCTGAGATCATCCTGACCATCGCCACCATAGATCTGGGGCCCGGCGACTTCGAGCGCACCATCATCGTCAACGCCAACAACCCTGAGTTCTTTGAGGTCGAGATCCAGGTCTTGTTGACGGTCATTGTGGGGTATGGCGAGCTGAGGGGCACGGTGACCGACGCCGCAACCGACCAACCCATCCCGGGTGCGGTGGTGCTGATTGAGCGCTTCGGCTTCGAGGTGGTCTCCGACGATGAAGGGGTATATCTGTTTGATGAGATACCCGAATGGATTTACAACGTGCTCATCACCGCCGTTGACTACCTCCCCCAGCGGGTTGAGGGGGTCGAGGTGATTGAGGACTCCACGACTGTGCTGGACTTTGCCATGCTGCACTCCGTCTGTAAATTGTCGATTGATGACGTGGTAGAGTTCCTGTCGCTCGACGAGGAGATAGACGTAGATTTCACTATGAGCAATCCGGGCAACGGACCTCTGACCTGGTCTGTCGAGCGTATCTTCCACGAGGAGGCCCAGTTCGAGCCCTGGGAATACCGGTCGGGCTTCGCCGCCGCCGACTCGGTCAATGACAACCGGCTGAACGGGGTCGAGTTCGACGGCGAATGCTTCTACGTGTCCGGC
>MWJR01000227.1 GCA_002127415.1 Calditrichaeota bacterium AABM5.125.24 | reverse complement strand
GACTGGACGAAGGATGCGGATGCGATTATCGAAAAGCTCGGCTGGAAGGGATTAGCGGAGGCTTGTGCATACGTCGATCTGGACTTCGACGCGAAAGATAAAGAGGATGACAAGTGGCCTCAGGCGAAGGCTGCCTACCACCTGCCCTATCGGAAGCTGATCGACGGTCGGCTGTTGGTTGTTTGGCGAGGTCTGGTCGCAGCCATGGCAGCCCTGAACGGCGCCCGGGGCGGTGTGAAACTGCCGAAGGCTGCCAAAGAGAAAGCCTGGAAGGTGCTGGCGCGTTGGTATAAGGAGTTCGACCGGGAGCCTCCTCCATTGGCATCGCAGGCGGACGACGTTTCACGCGCCTGTCATACGTCCTTGACCGGTGAGATCATATCGGCAGACGAGCTGAGCGCGTTCGCGGAACCTGCCGATGGCGGTGAGATCGATAAACATTTCACCTTCATTCTAGCTCACGCCGGCACCAACCTTAACGGCGATCATTTCACCGAGGGTGAGATGAAAGCCAAATACCTCAGTGCCGTCAACACGAAGATCGACCTGAAGCACTCCCAGGATCTGACCGACATCGTAGGCGGAGTGGCTGACGCTCGGTTCGTCGAAGCGGACGGCGGCTATATCGAGTGTGACGGCGAGCTCTACACCGAGGACAATCCCTTTGCACGTCTGGCTTACAAGCTGATCCGAAAGGGTATCGTCAAACAGGTTTCGATGGAATGCGACTACGAAGAAGGTGAATGTTCGATCTGCGGGAAACATGTCAAGTCAAAAAGTAATTATTGCCTGCATCTGAAGAAGCATAAAGGGCGTGAATATCAAGGAAAAGCGGTCTTCGAAATCCTTCACAACATCACCTTCACGGGGATGGCGCTCTTGGATAGAAAGGGCGCCGATCCCGAAGCAAGGATTATCAGTGTCGCTGAGCCTACCGGCAGGCAGGCAAATTCACCAATAACAGAAAGGGACAGGTTCATGGAAACCATTGCAGATTTCGGGTCATACCTCGAAGCGCGAAAGATCAACGAGGAGATCTGGCCTCTGATCAGCGCCCTGGAGGGATATATCAGCGATCTGCTGAAGAAGTTCGCTGCGGACGAGATCAGCAAGGAAGACCTCACCGCCAGGATCACGTCGGGGCTGGATATGTTCCGCAGCAAGATGAAGGGGCTGGTCGACCAGGTCAAGATCGACGCTTCGACCAAGGCTTCCGCTGCCACCGAGGAGGATCTGAAGAAGCTCCGGCAGGAGAACGAGGAGCTGAAGAAGCAGATCGAGGATCTCCAAAAGAAGGTTGAGGCATACGAAGCCGAGAAGCGCAAGGCGGAGCGTAGCGCCAAAGCCACGAAGCTGGTGGGGGACTGGGAGAAGCGCGGTCGGAAGTTCAAAGACGAAGCCGAGCGCACCACGGAGATCGAACGGCTTGCCGGTCTGGATGACAACGCCTTCGAAGCTACCAAATCGGTGATCGACGCCCTACCGGAAGCCAAGGCTGATGAGGGCGATCCCGACAAGGACAACGGAAAGAAGGTTCTGCGCAGCGATGCCGGTGTCGATCCAGCGGTTGTTGACGACAAAACCGACGGGCTCGCTGACCGGTTGACCAAGGGGCTGCGTGAAGTCAGAGAAGTACAAAGCTCGTAAGGAGGAACGATAAATGAGCGAAATCTATTTCAATCCCTCGCATCCCGGCATCGCTTACGGTGACGGCGAGCTGCAGGGACCCGGCGAGAAGGGGCAGTTCGTCAAGCTGATCGACAACGATCTGTTTCAAGTGGTGTCGGACGCCGCCGACGTGCCGATCGGTGTGATCTACAATCTCGACAAGCTGAAGCACGTTACCCCGGGCGCGACCGACCGCAACAAGGTCGCTGTTTACATGGGCGGCGGCATCTACGAGACCGATAATATCACGGGCGAGGTGACTGCGGGCGACGACTTAACCTTCGACCCGGCGAACGGGAACATCAAGGTCTGGGCAGCAGGCAACTTCGTTGTCGGCAAGGCGCTGGCGGTCGAAGGCAGCGTCGTGAAATTCAAGCTTGCGCTGTAGGAGGAAAGAAGATGAAAACCAAAGCAATTCCCCAGGAGAAATTCGAGGCGATTGCGGCCGATCTGCGCGAAGCATATGGCATGGGACCTGAAGGTCTGCGCACCATTGCCGCTTCCATAGCCCAGCCGATCTACGACGAGATCAGGCAGAAGGAGATCGTCTCGCTGCTGTTGACCGAAAACAAGCTACCGAAAGGCGAACCGGCTCGCTACAACAAGATCAAGGAGGTCAGGGCTTACTGGATCGCCAGCGGCGGACAGGTGCATCAGTCCAATATGACCGATGAGGAGATCGAGTTCCCGATCGACCGGGTTGCCTCCAATCCCGCCGTAGACGTGTCGGTGCTCCGCAACGGCGACGTTCACCGGCTGACCGACATGGAGAAGTGGGCGGGGGCAGCCATCCGCAG
>MWJR01000101.1 GCA_002127415.1 Calditrichaeota bacterium AABM5.125.24 | reverse complement strand
ATTCAAACCCGCCATAAAGGCTTTGAGGGTGCCAAGGATTTGGATCACTATGAGACGATGCTCTATAAGATCTTTCGTGAGTGCCGTCGCGTCCTGAAGCCTGAAGGTTGCATGGTGCTGACGTTTCACAACACCTATGTAAATGTCTGGATGGCGCTCCATGATGCAGCAAGGAGAGCAGGATTTAGGTTGCCAACATACCGTGAGACCATCAATCGCGGCATTCTCTACCAACCCGCAATAAAGAACTATACTCAAACTATTCATCAGAGAGCAACAGGCTCGCTCTTGGGGGATTTCATTTTAACCTTCATTCCCACTGAAATCCCGCTTGATACTGAAGTGATTAGGATGCAATTGACAGAAGAGGAAGTGAAGGCTTTACAAAATGAATGTGCAGAAATCATTCGCTATCACTATGGATTGGATGAGCCCTCGTTGTGGTCGGCGATTCTGCCATTCTTGCGCGATTCCGGATTCCTGGGTCGCATCCTTCAGTTTGATTTCAAACTTCTTCTGCAGGATAGTTCGTTTGTCTGCCGGACCGAGAACAAGAAGAAAGTGTGGTATATGAAGGATATGATGGAAAACGGTCATCTGAAGGCAATAGACATCATACCGGCAGAGCAGCGAACCCTGCAAATTGTTCAGGATTATTTGAGAAAGCACCATATCTCCACTATGGATGATTTGCTTATAGCTATCTATTCTCAACTGGTCAATTCACAATTGCCGAAACTGGAAACGATCCAGAAAGTTCTCAATGTCAATTGCGAAAAGAATAAGCCGAGAGGCTCAAAGCGTGAGGTGTATATCTGGAAACCCGGAAAGAAAACCGCCATTGATTTAGCAAGAATACGTGCCCAGCAAAACGCTCTTTTTCTTGAGACAGCCTTTCCGTCCGAACATAATGCGATAATAGAATTACTGGCGACGGCAGCCATCAATAAGAATTACGATGTTCACGTCGGTAAAACGGAGCAGCGTAAAATTCGGAATCTTAAAGATATTTCATTGCAATTAACCGGCTTAGATTTGGGATTTTCTCGCGACACCTTTGATTTGATTAAAGAGATTGACCTGCTCATATTGAAGAATAATAATATTCAAGCGGCAGTTGAGGTGGTTATCACGCTCTCCACTTTCAACAAGGCCATCAATGACCGTTTCCGCAATTTATTGGAAATTGCACCCAATCTCAAAATTCCATTGGCGGCAATAGTTAAAGATGATGATTATATGGCTGCTTTGGATGTATTACGAACTCCAGCAAATGTGAGCATTGGATTACCTGCGAAAGTCAAATTATTGAGATTGTCGCAGTTAAACACGAAAGACCCGTTAGAATCAATCCTGAGGTGACCTTGGATTCCCACCACAGCTTTTGCTATTACAATCCTCCGCGGGAATGACCACTGGACGTGTGCGGAGCCCCCGGCTCGAGTCCGGGGCAGGCTCCGTCCTCCTTTGAGGTGACAGACAGAGCCTGCCCCGGTGAAAGCCGGGGAATGTCCGCCACATATAACTTTATGATACAAATACTCAGTAACTTAGGCACTCAGGCACTCAGGAACTGAATAAATGACCTTCAATCCATCCGACCTCTGGGCTTTGGACCTTAGGATGGCACCGTGACGGTTGTTCAGGGTCTGGTTATGGGTGTGGTGCAGGGGCTGACGGAATTCCTGCCGGTTTCGTCGAGCGGTCACCTGGCCGCGGCCCGCAGCCTGCTCGGCGTCGGCCTGGCCGAGGATGTGGGCTTTGAGGTCGCCGTTCATTCCGGAACCCTGTTAGCGGTGCTGATATACTTCCGGCGGCGGATTGTGTCGATACTCGTCGAGACATTCAGCGGCCGCGGTGAGGGCCGCAGGTGGCTGATATGGCTGGTGGTCGGGACAATACCCGCCGGGGTGGCTGGATTGGCGCTGAAGAACCACGCCGCCGCCCTGTTCAATGACATCCAGTTGGTGGGCGCAGCCTGGCTGTTCACCGCGGCTCTCCTGCTTGCCGCGGAGCGGTTTTCACGGGTGAAAGTCTCGGTCGATCGGATGGGTATCCTCCGGGCGTTCGGGATCGGTCTGGCTCAGGCTGCTGCCCTGGTGCCGGGGATATCCCGATCGGGCGCAACCATCTCAATCGGCCTGCTGAGTGGGGTTCAACGCCGCGGATCGGTGGACTTCGCCTTCATACTCTCGCTGCCGTCCGTAGGGGGAGCGACCATGCTCACCATCCCCGAATGGGTGAGTGGCACGACCGTTTTCGGAGCCGCTCACATCGCGGGAGGTATTGCAGCGGGATTGTCGGGATACCTGGCCATAGCGCTGATGCTGCGGGTGGTGACCGGCGGTAAGTTGGGCTGGTTCGCGCTGTATTGCGCCATTATCGGCGTGGTCGCGCTGCTGCTGGGGTAAGGAGGAATGATCTCGCGCAGAGGCGCAAAGGCGCAGAGTATTTATATATTATTAAGGGGTGCAGGTAATAGCGGACACTTTCAGACCCCCCCTTAC
>MWJR01000301.1 GCA_002127415.1 Calditrichaeota bacterium AABM5.125.24 | reverse complement strand
CATCAAGGTGTTGGCTGCGGCACGGGACACACTGAAGGCTGTGGACGCCCGCTGTTGGGTCATGCCGTTCAATACAGCGCTGACAGTGCGCTTGCGAGGTGCTTCTTGGGCTCTGGGTGACAGTTTGGCATCTTGTATGTCCATGCCTGTAAGATACAAAATTCAAAGAGCTTTGCACATTTTAATAAGTGTCAGGATTTAGATTGAAGGGAGCACCGGCACTTGAGTTCATCGTTGAAATTCCTGTTTGTTCTTTTCTTACAGCAGAGTTTGACAACCATCTGTGGGGCTGTCTCCAGTTCTCACTTCCAGCCGGATATTACCGTTCACGTAGACAGGTCACACCCCCGAGCGTCTGAGGCTGCACCAGGAACTGATGAGGAGCCGGCAATATCCGTTTCCAGAGCCTTAGCCATTGTTCAGGAGTTCTGTCGGGATAAACAGACTGCGCTTGTTAGGGTATATCCGGGTGTTTATCGGGAGACTATTTCCTGGAATGTAGATAAGAAGAGACATATCACCCTGGTGGTGGAAGCGGTTCAATCGGGACAAGTGTTAATCTCTGGTTCTGACGTCTGGAAGGACTGGAAGCGAGCCAAGAATAGCGACATTTACATCCATCACTGGTCCTATAATTGGGGATTTGCCCCCTTACCGTCAGGTTTTAGTAAGGTCAGGGAAAAGATCACTCCGATAATACGCAGACGAGAGATGGTCTTCCTGGATGGCAGGCGACTGCGTCAGGTACTGACGGTTGATGAACTCAATGAGGGTTCCTTTTACATCGATGAAAAAGGTGATTTAATATACCTTGTTCCCTTCAATGGCATTAATCCGTTGACCGCAATAGTCGAAGTGGCGACCAGAGATGTGTTATTGGATGTGAATAAGAGTGGTAATGTGACGCTCTGCGGTCTCACGTTCCAGCATTCCAACGCCGCGCTCACGGGAACGGCGGTCGAGTTCTCTGAATGTGTTAATATCAACATTGAGGACTGTGATTTTATACAGAATAACTGGCGCGGATTGAAGATTGGCTGCAGCGAGAATGTTATGCTATCAAGATGCAGATCCAACAACAACGGTGCGATGGGTATCGGGATGTGGCAGGTGAAGAATCTGGTGATGGAGGACTGCGAGACTTCCCAAAATAACTGGCGTGGCGCTATGGGGGGGTTCGACCGGTGGGCAATCGCCGGGACCAAGTTGATGCATATTCACCAGTGTCGAATAACCGGGCACATCGCGGTCGACAATCTCACGCGCGGCTTCTGGTTTGATAATGACAACAAAGATGTGGTATTTGAGCATTCAAGACTCGAGAACAACCGTCTTGACGGCATCTTCATCGAAGCAAGCCAGGGACCTGTCGTGGTGCGAAAATGCATCATCAGCCATAACCTTCGTGATGGTGTGCGTATAGCCAACAGCGACCGGGTAACCGTTGAGAACAACGTCATTGTGGACAATCAATACGGGATGTTTATCGCGGGGTCGGGACGCACAGAATCGGATTGGGAGTCGGGAGAGAGTTTTACACTCACCAACAGTGATTGCCGTATTACAGGGAATCACATTGTTGCGGAACTACCGGAACAGCGACTTGTCGGGTCAAGAATAAACTTTTTCAAATGGCGGACCTTTATCTCAACTCTTATTTCCGATAGCAACAGATGGCATCACCCAACTCCAGAGAGGGCGTTTCAGATTCGGCGAGTTTACGGTCAGGATACGATCGGGCTGGAAGCCTGGCAGACCCATACAGATCAGGACAAGGCTTCGGTTATTTCTGCCAGGAAATTCGAACCTTAGACAGAATTCTTTCAACAAGGAGGCGGGAATCACATTAAGTTTGCAAAAAATTGTTTTAGTAGCGGCCTTGCTACTGCTTAGCGCGGCAATCGGCCTCATACCCCATATAGTGGAATACAGTATGATGCCGATGGTTATTGCTGCTTATGTTTTTGCTCTGGTGTTAGTATTAGCGATCGCCCAACCACTGCTTTTAATTTACTTCATCCTGATTTCCTCAGCTACTTCTTCCCTGATAAGAATACTGGGTAAGACAGATGTCGGTGATACGGATATGTCCACTTCCGGTTTACGCTGGCTGCTTATCGCTGCCGCCACTATTATTCTAAATTTGTCTTATCTCCGCAAGCGGGCGATACCGAAGCACTATTATATATTCATCATCTTCATGTTTTATGCCTTTCTGCGCTGGACTTTCGCACCGTCTCTGACCATTGGGATGAAAGACCTCCTTATGTATGCCCTCGGTCCGCTTGCTGGAATTATAAGTTATCACGTCTTCAGCACCGGGCAAACTAAACACATAGAGCAGGTTGAGGAGTTCATCAGATACAGTTTCATAATTATCCTTATGATTTTCGGTCTTTCTTTTTATACCGGTGGTTTGGAATGGACGGTGAACGGTCCAAAGGGAATCGTTGTCGCAAGAACAATCGCCCTGTTCACTGCCACAGTGTTGACCGTGTCCCTGGGGCGCTGGCGCTACGACCTTGACCCCAGAAAGCGTCTGAACGGGCT
>MWJR01000300.1 GCA_002127415.1 Calditrichaeota bacterium AABM5.125.24 | reverse complement strand
ATTCAAAGCCGTGCAAATCGGAGGTCCCTCTGGTGGATGTGTCCCGGCTGAGCTGCTCAATCTGCCGGTTGATTACGAACAGCTCACCAAAGCAGGCTCTATGATGGGTTCAGGTGGTATGGTTGCTGTCGATGAAAATACCTGCATGGTTGATATGGCTCACTACTTTCTCACCTTCACCAAGGATGAATCCTGCGGGAAATGCACACCTTGCAGAGAAGGAATTCCCCAGATGCTTGAAATCTTGACCAGGATAAAAGAGGGGAAAGCGGAGATGGAAGATCTGACCCTCCTCGAAGATTTAGCTGTGAATATAAAGGATACTGCTTTGTGCGGATTGGGCAATACCGCTCCAAATCCTGTCTTGGCTTCCCTTCGCTACTTCAAAGATGAATACGAAGCCCACATAGAATACAAAAGATGCCCAGCAGGTGTTTGTAACGACCTGGTTTCTTCCCCTTGCCACCACACCTGTCCCATCGGCACAGAAGCATCTTCTTATGTGGCGTTGATCGCTCACGGCAAATTCAAAGAAGCCGTTGAGGTAAACCGCTGGGTCAATCCATTGCCCAGTGTCTGCGGCAGGGTATGCCATCATCCCTGCGAAACACGATGCCGATCCGGGGAGGTAGATAAGCCTATTGCCATAAGACACCTTAAGCGATTTGTCGCAGACTATGAAAGGAATAATGGAGGAAGTCCTCCTGTAAAGCCAGCCCCCAAAAAATACGAAAAGGTGGCTATTGTCGGTTCCGGACCCGGAGGCCTCATGGCTGGGTGGGAACTTGGAAGGTTGGGCTATAGCGTGACAATCTTTGAGGCTGAATCAATCCCCGGAGGAATGTTAGCCTGGGGCATCCCTGAGTACAGACTGCCAAAAGACATCCTGAGTTCTGAAATCGACTCCATAAAAAAATCAGGCGTAGAGATCAAACTCAACACCCGCATCGGAAAAGACATTACCCTGGATGACCTGTCCAACCAGGGATACAAGTCTATATTCATTGCAACGGGCGCTCCCGTGAACCTGAAGTTAGGCATCCCGGGCGAAGATGTGGAAGGGGTTATAGACCCCATCGAATTCCTGAAGAGATACAACCTGGAGAAGGAGTCAAAGATCGGCCAAAAAGTAGCTGTTGTCGGTGGAGGCAACACCGCCATAGATGCAGCCCGAACCGCCTGGCGACTGGGAGCTGATGTCACCATACTCTACAGGAGAACAAAACCTGAGATGCCAGCAAACAAGGAAGAGATAAATGAGGCAATTGAAGAAGGAATAAAGATTGAATTCCTGACTCTGCCTGTAGAGGCCTATGCTGAAAACGGGAAGCTCGCCAGGGTAAAGTGCACCAGGATGGCACTCAGCGATTTCGATAAATCAGGGAGACGAAGACCTATGCCTGTCGAGGGGACTGAATTTGAAATGGGAATTGATACACTTATCCCTGCCATAGGTCAACAGCCTGACCTGAGTTTCCTTGGCCGAGATTCAGAACTCAAAGTTACCAGATGGCAAACTCTGGAGGTTGATCCAGAAACTAAGGCTACCAACGTCCCGGGAATATTCGCTGGAGGGGATGTTGTTTCGGGTCCAGCTACTGTTTTGGAAGCGATGGAAGCCGGGAAGATTGCCGCTGAATCCATCCATAAATATTTAAGAGGTAAAAGCCTTGCCAGGGAATACAAACCGACGGAACCAAGGTTGGAAGTAGCTCCTGTAGAGTTAACTCCTGAGGAAGCAACAGAACTGGTAAGACCTGAAATGCCATCGTTGCCGGTGGAGGAACGAAGGGGTAATTTCAGGGAGGTAGAACTTGGCTTCAGCAAAGACCTGGCCATTATGGAAGCCAAACGATGCTTGAGATGTGATTTAGAAAGTAAAGGAGGTGGAAAATGAATAAAGAGAAACAAGTTAAACTGTCGATTAATGACATAACCATTGAGGTGGATGAAGAAACAACTGTTTTCCAGGCTGCAGAGAAAATGGAGATTAAGATTCCAACCCTCTGCTTTCATCCTCTTCTCGAACCTTATGCAGCCTGCCGAGTCTGTGTTGTAGAGAGAATGGTTAACGGAGAAGTTGATTTGGTGACGTCCTGTAATACAAATGTCCAGGAGGGAATGGTAATCCACACCGAATCACAGAGAGCTGTAAATGCCCGTAATTTGAACGTAGAGATGCTGATGGCTCAGGCTCCGGCAGCCAGGATAGTTCAGGAGCTGGCGGCGGAGCTCGGAATTGAAAAGACCCGTTTCCCCATCAAGAAACCCGAGGAGAAGTGCATTCTGTGCGGATTATGTGTGCGGGCCTGCGAGCAGACGGTTGGGGTATCCGCCATCGGTTTCGTCAATCGTGGATCTGACAGGGTGGTGTCCACCCCCTTTGATAAGGCCTCGGAGACCTGTATCGGATGCGGTGCCTGCGCCTACTTCTGTCCCACTGAGGCCATTACCTTGGAGGACGCTTTGGGACGAAGTGTGATCCACAATCAGCTTTACCTTGGCCCTACCAACGCAATCAGGGTTCCCTTCCTCCAGGCCATTCCCAATGTGCCCATCATTGACACCGAAGCCTGTATCCATTT
>MWJR01000139.1 GCA_002127415.1 Calditrichaeota bacterium AABM5.125.24 | reverse complement strand
GTGCAGTTTTTCAGCTCTGAGCCCAACCGCATTCTGATAGATAAGCTCAAGATGGCGGGGGTCACCGGCGGTTCAGTGGCCGAAGTCGAGCTATCGCAGCATCTGGCAGGCAGAACCTTCGTCCTGACCGGGGCTCTGGAGGGCTTCACACGCGACCAGGCTGCCGAGGCCATCCGGGTGAGAGGAGGGCGGGTTACCTCGTCGGTCTCGAAGAAGACCGACTATGTCGTCGCCGGAGCTGAACCGGGCTCCAAGCTCGACAAGGCGCATAAATTGGGGGTCAAGGTTATCGATGAAACAGGGTTCAGGAGCCTTTTAGAAGGTTAGAAAATTGTCATTGCGAGCGAAGCGAAGCAATCTTTTTCGAACAGGATTGCCGCGGCGCTTCGCGTCTCGCAGTGACAATCCCATAATAAGTAATAAATTGAGACCACGAAAAGACCACGAAAATGCCAACCACCGCTGACATAAAAAACGGCCTGACCATCGAGCTGGACGGACAGCTCTTCACCGTGGTCGAATTCATGCACGTCAAGCCGGGGAAGGGCGGCGCCTTCGTCCGCACCAAACTGAAGAACGTGGTCTCCGGCCGGGTCCTCGATAAGACCTTCCGTTCCGGGGAGCGGATCGAGGTGGTCAGGCTCGACGAGCGGCAGATGCAATACCTGTATCGGGAGGGGACCGGCTTTATCTTTATGGACCAGGAAACTTTCGAGCAGTTATCCGTTCCTGATGAGGTTGTCGGGGAAGACGCCCGTTTCCTGAAGGAGGGGGAGCAGGTGAAGGTTTCGCTGCACGGTGACAGGCCGCTGCTGATGGAGTTGCCGTTCTTCATTGATTTCAAGATAGTCGAATGCGAGCCGGGGATGAAGGGGGACACGGTAACCAACGTGACCAAGTCCGCCAAACTGGAGACCGGTGCGGTGGTTCAGGTGCCGCTGTTCATCGAGGAGGGGGAGGTTATCCGGGTTGACACCCGCACGGGAACCTACCTCGAGCGGGCGAAGGGTTAAGGGGAGAGGTGGCCTGTGAAGATTTCCGAAATCCGTCGGCTGGTCAAACTGGTTGAGACCAGCGGCATAAGCGAACTCGAGATCGAGGAGGGGGGGGCGCGCGTCAAGATCATTAAACAGGTCAGTGGCGACGGTCTGGTGCTTCCGCAGGTTTCTCCCTCTGCTGCGCAGCCGGAGCCGGCGTCGCCGACCGTGCAGGTTGAGCGCCAGGATATATCCGCGCCGCCCGCAGCGCCGTCTCTGGCAGTCCGGCTGGTAGATGTTACATCCCCTATGGTCGGGACATTCTACCGGGCTCCTTCGCCGGAAGCCCCGTCCTATGTTCAGGTCGGTGATCGGATCAAGCCAGGTCAGGTGCTGTGCATCCTGGAGGCGATGAAGCTGATGAACGAGATCGAGGCAGAGGTGGGCGGACGAATAGCTGAGATAGCCGTCGAGAACACCGAACCGGTTGAATTCGGCCAGCTGTTGTTCAGGATAGAGCCCGACTGAATGTTCCGCAAGATACTGGTGGCCAATAGGGGCGAGATCGCACTCCGGATCATCCGCGCCTGCCGCGAGCTTGGGGTGGACAGCGTCTCGGTATATAGTCAGGCTGACGCCGACGCGCTTCACGTCCGGTTCGCCGATGAAGCCGTCTGCATCGGCCCGCCCCCGGCCGGCGAAAGCTACCTGAACATCCCGCGTCTCATCGGTGCGGCTGAGATCACTGACGCCGAAGCCATCCACCCCGGTTACGGCTTCCTGGCTGAGAACGCACAGTTCGCCGAAATCTGCATCGAATCCGGGCTGTCATTCATCGGGCCTTCGCCTGAGACCATTTCCCGGATGGGGGACAAGGCGCTGGCCCGGAAGACGATGGCTGAAGCCGGCGTTCCGATAATGCCCGGCAGTGAAGGTGTGGTCGCCGACGAAAAGGAGGCCCTCCGGCAGGCCGAAAGGGTCGGCTTTCCGGTTATTCTCAAGGCCGCTGCCGGTGGTGGCGGCAAGGGGATGAGGGTGGTGAGATCGCCCGAAGAGATCGGTCACAGCTTCGCGATGGCGCGCGTTGAAGCTGCGACGGCCTTCGGCAGCGGTGAGATATACCTCGAGCGCTTCCTCGAAAGCCCGCGCCACGTCGAAGTGCAGATTATGGGCTACCAGGACGGCACTGTGGTTACTTTCGGTGAACGTGACTGCTCCATCCAGCGCCGACATCAGAAGCTGCTCGAAGAGAGCCCCTCGCCCGGGTTATCCGAGCAGATGCGCAGGAAGCTGGCCGATGCTGCCGTGACGGGTGCCAAAGCAGTGGGATACGTTGGCGCCGGGACCGTCGAGTTCCTGGTTAAGGGGGATGGTTTCCACTTCATGGAGATGAACACCCGCATTCAGGTCGAACACCCGGTCAGCGAGATGGTTTCCCGTGTGGACCTGGTGAAGGAGCAGATACTTGCTGCAGCGGGTGAACAGAGCCATTGCAACAATCACACCCTTGAAGGGCACGCCATCGAGGTCCGCATCAACGCTGAAGATCCGGATCGCGGTTTTACTCCGTCGCCCGGAGAGATAACCGCATTTCATGTCCCTGGAGGCATGGGTATCAGGGTCGATACCCACGCCTATGCCGGCTATGTCATATCACCGTATTACGACTCGCTGGTCGCCAAACTGATAGCATTCGGCAACGACCGTGACGAAGCGCTCTGTCGAATGGCACGCGCGCTGGACGAATTCATCATCGAGGGGATTGCCACTACCATACCACTGCACCGCAGGCTGATCGCCAGCCGGCAGATCGCTACAGGGGACTATCATACCGCGTTTCTGGAGGGTTTTATCAGCGGCGAGTTGCAGGACTGATGAAAGGTTTCCGACCATACGTCTGACATCACAATCCGGGAGTTATAATGGAGATACCTTCTGAACTACATTACACCCGCGACCACGAATGGCTTCGCACCGAGGGGGAGGAGGCCACGGTCGGCATCACCGACTATGCGCAGAGTGAGCTCGGGGACATCGTTTACATCGAACTTCCCGAGGTCGGCGTTGATGTTGTTCAGGGTAAGACGTTCGGTGCTGTGGAGGCGGTGAAAGCGGCTGCCGACCTGTTTGCGCCCGTATCCGGAGAGGTGACCGCTGTTAATGGATCACTGGACCAGTCGCCGGAGCTCATAAACCAATCACCTTACGATGACGGTTGGTTAATCAAAGTTCGCCTTGCCAAACCGGGGGAGGTTGAAACCCTGCTCTCGGCGGATGATTACCGTAAGCTGATCGAACAGAGCGGCGGAGACTGATCCGATTGGACTACATTTCCCATAGCGACGCTGATCGCAGTGTGATGCTCGAAGCCATAGGGCTGCCTTCGGTCGAAGAGCTGGTTAATAGGGTTATTCCGGAGCAGTATCGTCTGGATAGTGCGCTTAAGCTTCCAGAGGGTGCTTCTGAGTGCGCGCTGGTGGAGGAGTTCAAGCTGTTCGCCGGTGATAACGTCCCGGCCGGTGAGAAGCTCTGCTTCCTGGGCGGGGGGGCTTACGATCACTACATCCCGGCGGCGATTGAACATATCATCTCACGGTCGGAGTTCTGCACTGCCTATACACCATATCAGGCGGAGGTCTCACAGGGGACCCTGCAGACTATCTACGAGTTCCAGACCATGGTCTGCCGGCTGACAGGTATGGAGGCCTCCAACGCCTCACACTATGACGGTGCTTCAGCCCTGGCCGAAGGGGTTCTGCTGGCCGTCCGGAAGACCAGGCGAAAGGTGGTGGTTCTTCCGGCTGGACTTAATCCTGACTATCGAAGGGTTGTCGAGACCTACTGCGCGCCCACCGGCATCGATATCAGGCGACTTGATGGTCAGGACGGGCGGATTGACCTGAACGAACTTGAGGAGCAGTGCCGGGGCGCCGGGGCGGTGGTGGTTCAGCATCCGAACTTCTACGGGCTGATCGAGCCGGTCAGGAAGGCTGCCAGGGTCGCTCACGACGCGGGGGCTCTCGTAGTATCATCGACCTACCCGACCACCCTAAGTCTGCTGGAGCCGCCGGGCGAATGGGGTGCCGATATCGCCACGGCTGAGGGACAGCCGTTCGGGGTGCCGCTGTCGCTGGGGGGACCGTATGTCGGTCTCTTCGCCGTCAGGAAGGAGCTGGTGAGGATGATGCCGGGAAGACTGGTGGCCAGGACCAAAGACACTAAAGGTCAGGACGGCTATGTCCTCACACTCCAGACACGCGAACAGCATATCCGCCGCGAGAAGGCCACATCGAACATCTGCACCAACCAGGCCCTGGTGGCTCTTTCAGCGCTGGTCTATCTGAGTCTGATGGGCGGTGACGGCCTCAGACGGGCCGCGTTGAACAGCTATCGAGGGGCGCACTATCTGGCAGGCAGACTGAGCGGAATACCCGGCTGCAGGCTGCGCTGGAACGGTGGATTCTGGAGCGAGTTTGTTCTTGAACTGCCGGGACCGGCCGCAGAGATAAGAAACCGCCTCCTTGAACACGGCATATTTGCTGGTCCTGAGCTGAGTCGGTGGGAACCGGGGCTTGATAACTGTCTGCTGGTCGCAGTTACTGAGAGGCGAACCCGCGATGATCTGGATCGGTTCTATTCTGTGTTAAATCAAGTGGTATCGGGTGCCCTTACCCATTGAATCCCGGGTTGCAATCCCGGACTAAATCCGGGATCCCGGGTCACCCTCAAGACTCTTTGTGAGGTTCTTGGTTCTTGAGTTTACTGTTTTACTGATTACTGACAACTAATAACTGACAACTGATAACTAACAGCTGAAATCAGGAGGCTTTTATGCCGATGTATATGTTACTCATAGTCATCGTTGCCGTCTTTATCCTCGCCAGCGCCATCAGGGTATTGAATGAATACGAACGCGGGGTTATCTTTCGACTGGGACGGCTGATCGGAGCCAAGGGCCCGGGGCTCATCCTTCTTATCCCCATCATTGACCGGATGGTGCGCATCTCGTTGCGGCTCGAGACTCGCGACGTTCCCCCGCAGGACGTCATCACCAGAGACAACGTCTCGATCACGGTGAATGCGGTCATCTACTTCAGGGTGATGGACCCGAACAAGGCGGTGGTGGTGGTGGAAAACTACCTGTTTGCCACCATCCAGTTCGCACAGACCACCTTGAGGAGCGTGCTGGGCCAGGTGGTGCTGGATGACCTGCTGGCCGAGCGGGAGAAGATCAACCAGCAGCTTCAGGGGATCATCGACCGCCATACCGACCCCTGGGGGATCAAGGTCGCAAACGTCGAGATAAAGCATGTTGACCTGCCGACCGAGATGCGCCGTGCCTGGGCCAAGCAGTCTGAGGCCGAACGTGAACGCCGGGCAAAGGTAATCCACGCTGAAGGTGAATACCAGGCGTCTATCAAGCTGGCTGAGGCCGCCAGGGTGATTGCCAAGGACCCCATCGCCCTCCAGCTCCGTTACCTGCAGACCCTGAACGAGATCGCCACCGAGAACAATTCAACCGTGGTCTTTCCGATACCCATTGACCTGGTCAGGCCGTTTATCAAACTGCCAGAACTGCCGGGAGGCGGTGAAGTAGAAAGTAAAAAGTGAGAGAGTGTTAACCAAGTAATGATTTCTTGTTGTAGTCGGGGCTGTCCCCAAGCCCGACAGTCGTGGTTGAGGACAACCCCGACTACAGGTCATCGAATACGTTTATTTTGGCAACTAAGCACTACGATCAGTATTTCGCTAATACTCTCAAAAGTAAAAAGGGATCCACCCGTAGATAGTAGGTGCAGGAAAGACAATCATCCCGTGTTTTTACTTTTTAATTTTCACTTTTTAATTTTTCCAGATGAGGCTGGCTAAGTTCCTGGCTGTGGCGGGGGTCGCTTCGCGTCGGGCATCTGAGAGACTGGTAACGGCTGGAAGGGTGGTTGTTAACGGCCTGGTAATTCTCGATCCTGCCTATGGCATTGGAGAGCTCGATCAGGTAGAGCTTGACGGCCAAACCTTAACCCTTCCGGCTCCTGGTGAGCTGACCTACATTATGCTGCATAAGCCGGGGGGAGTCGTTTCAACGATGAGCCCCGGCCGTGAACGTGGAGCCAGCCTGGCTGATCTGATGGAGCTTCCCCAGCGGCTGCATCCTGTCGGACGGCTCGACCGCGACTCCAGCGGCCTCATCCTGCTCACCAACGACGGCGATCTGACCTACTACCTCACCCACCCTCGTCACCGAATTCAGAAAGAGTATCTGGCAAAGCTGAATCGCTCGCTGACGCCACGGGACTTCGAGCGTATTGCCCGCGGGGTTCGGGTTGACGGGCGAGTAGTGGAGATTGACCACATTGAACCGGCCCGTGGCGGAAGGATTCAGATAACCATCCACGAGGGGCGCAACCGGATTGTCAGACGGCTGTTTGAGGAGATCGGTTACAGGGTTCTGGAGCTGAAGCGGGTGAGGATCGGTCCGGTCAGGCTGGGTCGTCTGACAATCGGACACTGGCGCCGACTCAGACCGGATGAGATCAAGTCACTTAAAAATGAGGCATTGACAACCACAGAATCGTGAATACTATGCGCCTTTGCGCCTTTGCGTGAGATTTAGAAATATTGGAGCATATAATAGACTTCGCCGTCGGGCTCGACATCCGACTGATGTATTTATTGAATGTCTCCCTGCATAATCCCGTTTTTAACTGGATGATGCCGATCTTCGACAACGACCACGCCTGGCGATTGCCGCTGCTCTTAGCCTGGATGGTGTTGATGATCTTCGGGAATCGCCGGACGAGGCTGGTGGGGTTGGGAGCCCTGGTCTTGCTGCTGATAACCGATCCTGTATCATCGCGACTGATTAAGCCGCTGGCGGGGCGGATCCGCCCCTGTAACATCCTGAGCGGGCTCAATATGTGGAAGGATGGGGCCTGGATAGTCCTGCCAGACCCGGTGATAGAGATATACCGCAGCTCCTATTCGTTGCCCTCATCGCATGCAGCCAACACCGCTGCGCAGGCCCTCTGGTGGGGATGGGCGTATCCAAAGACAAGGTGGGTCTGGTGGGGATTGGCGGTTATAATCGGCTACTCGAGGGTCTATGACGGGATGCACTGGCCCGGCGACGTTGTGATGGGATGGATTGTCGGGGGTGCGGCATTCGGTCTGGTGTGGCTTGTCAGCGTTCGGTGGGTGAAGAATATTGATTCCGGCCGGGTTGTGAACCCGGCTCGGCGGGTAGTATAGCCCCTTGTGGGCGTAACGTGCACGAGGCCGCTATGCTGCGGAAACATGCACGAGGCACTATGCTACTTGAGCAGGACTATCCTCACTGGTCGGTTGAAGGCTTCGTCGCCTATCCACAACAGGTAAGTTCCGTTCGGCAACCCATCCAGCGGTAGGCTGATCTCATGCCGGCCCGGCGATGGGTAACTTTGTGGCAGCGAATTGAGCAACCTTCCTGTGATGTCGAGCAGCTTGAGGTCGTAAGCGCCCGGTCTATCGATGGTTATGGTCAGCCTGACCAGCCCGTTGGTCGGGTTGGGCCAGGCCGGTGTGATGGCAAATCGATGGGGCATTCGCCCCCTGACTGAAGGGGCTGACTGCCATTCATCCCCCCAGCGAGCCAATAGGCCGCCTTCACCGCATACCCAGAGCCTATCGGGTGCTGTCGCCGACAAGCCGTGCAGGTTTCGCGATACCCTCAGACCCATACTATCCCAGTTGCGTCCTCCGTCGTCCGAGTAGAGCAATTCCCCAGCCAATCCCCAGATCCAGCCGTGTTCCTCATCAATAAACCTGATACCGGTGGCGAGGAAGTCGATTAACCTACCGCTTCGCCACATCTCGCCACCGTCCTCGGTATAATAAACCCGGTGCCAGTCACCCGGGGAGACTCCCACCACCCAACCGTAATTCGTGTTGGGAAAGGTGACACCCAGGCATCCTGTGAACGGCGCCTCCACAGCCTGCCAGCTTTCACCTGCGTCGAGCGTTCTTCTGAGGGAGTCGGTCGGCGATGCCACATAGGCTATATCAGGTTCAGGTGCTGAGATCGCTATGACTCCATCCTCACCGTCAGGGATGACCTGGGTTGAGAGCCAGCTTTCACCGCCGTTCCGACTGACAGCCACCGACCTTCCGTGAACTGCGTAGCCGGTATCACCTGAGAAGACGATGTGGCTCACGTCTCCAGGCGCGATATTCACTTCCCGCCAGGACTCGCCGCCGTTGTCAGTGAACAGTTCTATACTTCCCTGACCTGTTGCCCAGCCGGTCGAACGGTCGCGGAAGTGGACTGCGTAGAGTGCTGATCTTATGTCGTTCTCGAGCCTTCGCCAGCCGCTGCCGCCGTCCTCGGTGGTCAGGACCGTCCCATCGTCCCCCACACACCAGCCGTCATCTTCGTTCAGGAACTGTATGTCATAGGCATTGCCGGTTATAAAGGTGCTGGACAACCGCTCCCACTCCTGGCCGTCGGCTGATGCGGCCAGGAAGCCGGATGACCCTCCAACCCGCAACATACCCTCCTTCGTCAGTGAAAGGAGCGTAAGGTTGTTGTCCTCGAATACGGTATCCCAATGCTGGGCGTCTGAGGTGTATATAATCCTCGCCGGGATCTGGCCTCCATAGGAAAGCGCAACCGCCTGCGTTTCGGCAAGCGCCCTGATGGCGGAGATGCGGTTTGCGGCGTTGTGGTCATCCAGGCACTGCCAGTTTTCACCGCCATTGGTCGTGCGCAGCACCAGACCGGTGCGGAAATCCCCCCCGGCAGCCCAGCCGACAAATGGGTCGGTGAAATAGACGGAATAGAGGTCCAGCTCGGTGCCGCTGTCCAGCCTCTCCCAGTTGCGCCCGCCGTCGTCGGAACGGGCCAGGTAGCCGTCCTGGCCGGCTGCCCAACCGTGATTCCGGTCCACAAAATGAACCTTATGCAGGGCAACACCGTCACCCTCCGGCAGGATCGAGCTGATCCACTCATCCTCGCCAAGGTATCGATAGACCACCGGTCGGCTGACGGCTTCAATGGTGGTGCCTCCGGCCGCCCAGCCGAGGTCAGCCTCCCCCGCCTGCACCGAGTTGAAGAAGCTCGGTTCGAACTGGTTTCCCAGCAGCCAGAGGTCCCAGTTATCACAGGCGTCGGAGGTGTGGTATATCATCTGCCGCCACGGCTCCTCGATGTCCATACCCCCCAGAACCCAACCGTTCTCGGCAGTCAGGAAATCGACCGCCCAGGGGCCGTTTGAGGCGTAAGGCAGTTCCATGATCGACCAGCTCTCCCCGCCGTCCGTGGTGCGCATCAGTCTCCCGGCGTCGGTTATCAGGTAGCCGGTCTCGTCATTAACAAAATCTATTGAGACAATATCGCCGGCGACCGGTAGGGGATTCAATATTTCCCAGTGCTGGTCAGCCGGGCAGACCGATGATAAAAAGAGCAGCGCTGATGTTGCAGCCACGGGAACCCACGAGGGGATGGAGGCTTTTTCAATAATTCTATACATACATTTGCCCACCGTATTATCTTCTCTATTAAATCCGCTGAATCTACAGGTTTTTAGACCGAAAAATAAACTCTATTAAATATAAACCATTTCAGCAGCTTCACCAAGCGTGGTGCCATTGTAACGATTACTCTGTAGCGCAAACCGGTCCCGGCGGCTTTGAAACCGGCTTGAGGGAGCTTAAATTTCGGTTATGAGCAGCACCTCCAGGGTTGACCAGTCAGGCGGTGAAGCTGCGGCGTTCACATTTTCAGTGGAAGCCCGCGACCCCTCCACCGACGCCAGAGCGGGCCTCATCAGGACCGGGCATGGCGAGGTTCCCACGCCGGTTTTCATTCCGGTTGCAACTGCCGCCACCGTCAAGATGCTCTCGCCGGATGAGCTTCAGGCTGCTGGCGTCACAATGGTTCTCGGCAACACCTATCACCTGCTCCAGCAGCCGGGGGTGGATGTAGTTGATGCGATGGGTGGTCTGGGACAGTTTATGGGGTGGGGTGAACCGACAATGACCGACTCCGGCGGATTCCAGGTGTTCAGCCTGTCGGATACGCGGCGGGTTACTGAGGAGGGGGTCAGCTTCCGTTCGGTCTATAACGGCAGACCCCTGACCCTCACCCCCGAATCGGCACTTGAACTTCAGGTGGCTCTCGCGGCCGATGTAATCTACGCCCTGGATGAGTGTTCACCCTATCCGTCCACCCGCGCCGACGTCAACCGGGCGGTGGACCTGACCGGTCGCTGGGCAAGGCGTTTCAAGGGGACCTGGGAACGAACCGCCCGCGAAAGTAGATGGTTCCAGGACTGTTTTCTGGTGGTTCAAGGAGGGATGTTCGATGATCTGAGGCGGAAATCGGTCGAGCAGATGGTCGTGCTTAATCCGTCAGGGTTCGGCATCGGTGGCCTGTCGGTCGGTGAGCCGCCCGAGGAGATGATCCGGGTGGCAGCCCTCTGCTGTGCATTGCTGCCACAGGATAAGCCCCGGCATCTGATGGGGGTTGGAACGCCGCGGGATCTGCTCGGTGCGGTTGCAGCGGGGGTGGATATGTTCGACTGCGTCCTGCCCACCCGCAACGGCCGCAACGGACAGGCCTTCACCTCCGTCGGTGTTCTTAATCTGCGTAACGCCCGGTTCAAGATCGATGGTGACCCTCTCGATACAGACTGCGACTGTTACGTCTGCCGGAACTT
The DNA here is from genome assembly GCA_002127415.1 of Calditrichaeota bacterium AABM5.125.24. GTDB lineage: Bacteria > Electryoneota > AABM5-125-24 > Hatepunaeales > Hatepunaeaceae > AABM5-125-24. Next base: position 20,332 of record MWJR01000139.1, on the reverse strand, counting down.
CACCCGCGCCTACATCCATCACCTTCAGATGGCCGGGGAGCTGCTCGGAATGCGTCTTTTAAGCCTGCATAATGTGGCATACTACCAGAACCTGATGGCAGGCGCGCGTGCGGCTGTCAGAGCTGAACGATTCGGCGAGTGGAGGCGCCAAATTGAGACCGGTTGGGAGATGGGCTATTGACAGTTATGTTTTATGGTAAGTATTTTGTATTGTTACGCTATGGATTCTGGTAGTCGGGCTTGTCTCAAGCCCGACTACTGCAATTGGGTTTAAACCCATAATGACAATGGTTTTAAGGGTATTGTATAATATGACATCGCTACGACAGGTTGTGTGCAGGTTGCCTGGTGTGCTGGTTCCGATGGGATTGATGTTTCTCTGGTGGGGGTGTGAGGGTTCTAAGATCCAATCGCCAAGGATCGCGCCGACTGACGTGCGAATGGTGATAAACGACGACTCGAGCGCCACCCGCGACACCGTGCTCAGGGTTTCTATCAGCGGCGAGAACATCGACCGAATGCTGGTCTCATCGGATTCAGTGCTCACCGATGCGGTCTGGGAGGTTTTCGACACGCTGAAGATAGTCCACGCCCCGCGGGTGGAAGGGCTCTTCTATGTTTATGGGCGGTTCACCAGCGCAGGCGGCAGGACTACCGGGGTCTTCAGCGACGGGATCATCCTCGACTTCAGCGCCCGCATCCTTAGCCTGGACGTTGCGGCGGATAAGGATACCCTCGAGCCCGACGATGAGGTCGAGTTCACACTTGAATCCGGCGAGGAGGGCTCGGCGTCGGTCTCGTTCGGGAGTTTCATCACCGATTATCGGCTGGACAGGATTTCCGAGGGGTTGTTCAGTCGCACTCTTATCATTCCATACGGGATATACGATTCGGTGGCGTTTACGGTGGGACGCTTCACCGACGCAGTCGGAAACGTCGCCGATACGCTGGCGGCAGAGAGGACTTTCACCATCAGGAGCGGTCCCCTCAACCCGGATGTCGTGGCGCGGTTGCCGATGCCTGATGCACTGGGGTTCGACCTCTGGTATTATCGTGGCTACTGCTTCATCAGCGACTGGAATAACGCCGTGCAGGTGGTGAACGTCGCTTATCCCGATGAGCCGGTCTGGGACCTCACCATCCCAACCTCTGACTGGAGTTCGGGTCTGGAGGCGGATGGTGAGATTCTGTATGTGGCTGATGGTGATGGGGGGGTGGTGGTTATCGCAATGGAGCCGCCGGATTCGCCTGCCATAGTGGGGCGGATTCACCTCAGCGGCAAGGCACGTGATATAACCCTTGACGGCGACTTCGCCTACGTCGCCTGCATCTATAACGGGCTCAAGGTGCTCGATATCGGCGACCGCACCAGACCGCGCCTGAGAGCCGGAGTCAGCCTGACAGGTTATGGCGAGAGTATCTGCTATCACGACACGGTGGTCTATGTTGCCGGGCAGTGGGGGATATCGCTGGTCGATGTCAGCAATCCTTCGATGCCTGAGTTGATATCCGAGCTGCCCATAGATGGGGAGCCGCAGGATATTGCCTATAATGAAGGTCATCTCTTTATCGCCACCGAGCGCAGGGGGGTGGTGGTAGTCGATGTCAGTGATCCTGAGCGCCTCTGTTGCGTGGCTGTTCACGAGGAAATCGTTCCGGCGCGATCTCTGATGCTATCGCATCCATTCCTTTACATCGGCGGGCAGGGCGTAATACAGGTCGTTATCCCGGACGACCCCCTCACGCTGCAGGAGGTCGGAAGGATCGAGGGGGTCTGCGCCGTCAGGGGGATGTTCATACACCAACGCTACCTCTACGTCGCCGGAGCCGGGATGTTTGCTGTGGTGGATCTGTTTCCGGAGGATTGATAAAATCTATTTTGTAAGCTATTTTCTGTAAATGAGAAACATTTTTGAGGGTATTAACCAAGTAGTTATTTCGGTCAACGGTAGTCGGGCTTGTCCCAAGCCCGACGGTCGTGGTTGAGACAACCACAACTACAACATCACTACTTAGTAAATATCCACCCATTTTAATTTTTACTTTTCAATTTCAAATCAGAGGTTTGAATGACCGTTTTAACACTGGCGATGGCTCAGAGCCCGGGAGGCGGAGGGCAGGGGGGAGGTGGCTTCGGCGCCTTCCTCCCGATGATCCTGATATTCCTGGTTCTCTATCTGCTCATACTTCGCCCCCAAGCCAGGCGGCAGCGACAACACCAGCAGATGCTGGAGGACTTAAACAAAGGCGACCGGGTTGTCACCACCGGCGGCATTCACGGTGTCATCCTGAAGGTTAACGATAAGGATGGAACCATAGTGGTAAAAGCCGGGGATGATATTAAACTGGAGGTTGACCGTGGCGCGGTGGCTCGCAAACTGAGCAGCGGTGGTAAAGGTTGAAGGGTTGCCGATGCGGGTGATTTTTATGGGAACGCCCGAGTTTGCTGTTCCCAGCCTGGAAGCGCTGCTGGACAGCCGGCACGAGGTGACCGCTGTGGTCACTGGGGTCGATAAGCCCTCAGGACGGTCGCTCCAGATTTCGGAATCGGCGGTGAAGCGAGCGGCGCGCCGCCACGAGCTGCCACTGTTGCAGCCCGATGATCTCAGGGATCCGTTTTTCATACGGGCCATGACCGGTTTCAGTTCGGATGTCTGTCTGGTGGTGGCCTTCCGGATTCTTCCGCCGGAGGTGTATAATATACCCTCCCTCGGTTGTGTGAACCTGCACCCTTCACTGCTGCCGGAGCTGCGTGGTGCGGCGCCCATAAACTGGGCTCTGATGAACGGCTTGCCCCGCACCGGATTGACCACTTTTATCATCGAACGTCGGGTGGATACCGGCGAGATGCTACTGCAGGAGCCGGTCGATATAGAACCGGATGATGACGCCGGCACACTCTCCGACCGGCTGGCTGATTTGGGAGCACGGCTGGTTATCAAGACCCTGGACAGGCTTGAAACCGGAGAGTTGACTCCTCGTCCCCAAACAGGGGATGTTACCAAAGCGCCGCGTCTGACACGTGATACCTGCCGCATCGACTGGAGTCGTCCAGCTGAGGAGCTGCACAATCAGGTTCGGGGTCTATCCCCAACACCGGGTGCATTCACCATCCTTAACCGGAAGGTGCTGAAGATACTACGAACCAGAACGCTCGAAGATGTCGGGAATGGTGAACCTGGATTGGTGGTTGGTGAGATCGAGGATACGCTGGCGATATGGACAGGCAGTGGTGTGCTGGGGATAGTCGAGCTCCAGATGGAGGGACGCAGACGGATGACCGCCGGTGAGTTCCTGCGAGGCAAGTCCCTCCCGCCCGGGGCTAAATTTGGGTGAGGAATTGCCACAGGATCGCTTTCGTGGAATAGGCTCCAAATAAGTAGGGCGGACATTCCTGTCCGCTGCACTGCAGGAAGGTTCCTTAATCGTAACACAGTGTAAGATTTCGTCACGGATATTGTCCCGGCTTGAGTATCGGATGCGGTTGTATGATACGGGCGCGATGAATCGCGCCCCTACCGGATTCAGGATAAAAGTTAGTATTAAATGCCATTATAACAATTTGCCACATAAGTTCAGGAACTTACGATGTATTATCCCTTCTTTGATCCGACCTTTATCCTGCTGGTGCCGGCGATTATCCTGGCTTTCTGGGCGCAGAACAAGGTCCGCAGCAGCTACCGTCGATACAGCCGGATTCGTTCGACCAGCGGGTTGACCGGGGCTCAGGTCGCTCAGGCTCGCAAAGTATTAACCGCCGCCGCCTGGACCTACGTCGCCGCAGCCACAATGACACTCACTCATCTACTCCGGCTCATCCTTCTGAGGGGTATGCGCAACTGACAGATAAACCACACCCCGTTTCCGGTCGCATATCGAGGAGGAGGCGAGCTGCCGACCACCGTTCTTTCAGCCTTCGGCATCAGACAGCCGGTCAGCGAAGGCAGCGGGAGAAGAAGGTTCCGGCTGACAATGTTCCTTCACCCCGGGAGGCGGTTACCAGGGCCTATGCGCGATGGCTGAAACGTCCAGCCCGCATTGATGAGATAAGCGAGTGGGCCTTGAGCAGGTGGTCTTTTGAACGCCGGGATCAAGCCCTGTTCTATGAGCTGCTGTTAGGTGTGATTCGCTGGCACGGGCGGATCGAGTGGCTCATCCATAGGCTCACTCCCGATCGACTTAAGATAGACCCACGCTGCTACGCGGCGGCAGCCGTCGGGCTGTATCAACTGCTATTCCTCGACCGGGTTCCCGATTACGCTGCGGTCGATACAGCGGTCAGGGTGGCGCGTGGTTTCGGCAGTGAGGCTGCGGCCGGCTGGGTCAACGCTGTTCTGCGCCGCGTCGCCAGGGAGGGGGAGCTGTTACGCACCGCGGCTCCGACCACTACGGACACCTTTTACAACCTGGCCATTCTTCACTCGCATCCACCCTGGATGGTGGCTCGCTGGGGCGGTCTTATTCCTGCCGAGCAACTCGGGAAATTTCTCGCCTGGAACAACCGTCGCCCCAGGATCTTTATACGGATTGATCGCAGGCGTGCCGATCCGGCTGATGTGGCTGCTGATCTTAACCGGAAGAGAGTCGGGGCTGAGGCATCCCCTCTCGACCCGTATTTCCTGGAGCTTGACCATTCGGGTGACCTGCTGAAGCTGGACCAGATAGTGAAAGGGGTCGCCACTGTTCAGGATGTATCGCAGGGGCTGGTGGCGCGGTTGCTCGACCCGCAACCGGGCGAGCGGATACTCGATCTGTGCGCCGCACCGGGGGGTAAGACCGGTCATCTGGCGGAGCTGTGTCCCGACTGCATGGTGACAGCCACCGACAAGTCCGTTGAAAGGCTTGCGACCCTGGCCGAGATGACCGACCGCCGAGGTCTGGGGAATGTGGAGGTTGTTCCCTATGACGAAGTTCTGACCAATCGCAATGGCTTCGATGCTGTTCTGGTTGATGCCCCCTGCACGGGCACCGGGGTTCTGGCACGCCGACCGGACCTTCGCTGGCGCAGACGTCCGGGGGATGTCCCCCGTATGGCGGCTCTCCAGCTCGAACTGCTCCGTTATGCCGCCGGTAGAACTGCCAGCGCCGGTAGGATCATCTACAGCACCTGCTCCGTTGAACCCGAGGAGAACGGCGAGGTAGTCGAGAGGTTCTTATCGGAACATCGTGAGTTTCATCTCGCCCCTGCGGGACAGTGGCTGCCCGATTTTCCCCACCTGTATTCCACCCCCCGGTTACCGGAGGGGGATCAAAAGGGGGGGTGGCTGATCAACTATGGCCCCGAGACCCGCAGTGACGGGGTTTTCGCGGTCAGGTTCGAACGCGGAAGATGACCGACAGCCCGGATTATATACGCCCCGAGAATAAGGGGTATAAAAAATCGAAAGACTCAGGTAGTCATAGCGGTCCTCATCTGCGACCATCGGACTTGAAACAGGCCCATATAAAGAATAATGCACACGGCTGGCTGGGACTGGCAGCCGGGCTGGTGGTGGTGATTATCGCGGTTGTCTGGCTGGTCGTCGGGCTGGTTGACCGCGTGATAATGCCGCTGGTTGTTCTGAGTAGCGTCGAAAGGCAGGTGCCCAACCTGCACCATCTCTCGCTCGAAGAAGCCGACAGCATTTGCTGCTTGATTGGCCTCGAGCTGGTCAGGGGTCGGGTGCGGGTGGATAATCGACTGCCTCCCGGATCCGTGCTCGACCAATTTCCTGTGGCAGGCGTTTCGGTAAAACCCGGACGACGGGTGGAGGTTATCACCAGCGGTCGCGAGCGGTTGATCGCCTGCCCGGACGCGGTCGGTCGGTCGCCTCGTGAAGCGATGCTGATGGCCGATTCGTCCGGACTGGTGGTGGTCGAGAACCACATCCGCTACAGCCATTCATCCAGGTATCCCGAGGGGGTGGTGATGGTGCAGAGACCGCTGCCGATGACCGGTATGATGAGGGGTGATGAACTGACGTTGACCGTCAGCCTTGGCCCCAGACCGACCGAGACTGTTGCACCGGAGCTGGTGGGACGGCGGATTTCTGAGGTGGGGGTCATCCTGGCCAAGCACAATCTACGGTTGGGAAAGGTGACCCGCTACCCTGACAGTTCGGTGCCTTCAGGAACGGTTATCTCACAGTCGCCGGAGCCCGGAAGCCCGATGAAACCGGGTGAAAAGGTAAACGTCAGCGTCACCAAAGAGCCGGTGAAGGGAATTAAGGATTAGGAGTTAAGAGTTAAGAGTTTGGAAATTTGGTAGTGCACTTGATTAATTGCGATGGCATACTTCGTTATTAGATAACAGTTTGTAGAAGAGCTGTAGTCGGGATTGTCTCAGCCCCGACTGTGTCACGGTTGAGGACAGCCGCGACTACCCCATCTCAATTATTCTTGGACACTGCCAGACAATTCGGGAGGAAGGTTATTAACGTCACCGGTAGACCCGGGCGAGGAGGTGTGATTTGATCCACATTGCAGCCAGCCTTCTCTCCGCCGATATGGCTAAACTGGCTGAGGCAGTGAAGTTGGTAACCGGCGAGGTCGATTACATCCACTGCGATGTGATGGATGGTCATTTCGTGCCGAACCTGACCTTCGGAGCACCTGTGGTGGCGGCTATAAAGCGGGTTTCGAGCATACCACTCGACGTTCATCTTATGATCGAAGCGCCCGGTCGCTGGCTGAACGACTATATCAAAGCCGGACTGGACGAGCGGGATTTCCTGACCTTTCACTATGAAGCGGAGCCGGATCCGGTCTCTGTAATCGCTCGGATCCGCAGTGCAGGGATTAAACCCGGAATTTCCATAAAACCGGGAACGCCGTTTGAGGAAGTGGCCGAGCTGGTAGGGTCGGTTGATCAGGTGCTGGTGATGACGGTCGAACCGGGTTTCGGGGGTCAGCACTTTATGCACGGGATGCTGCCCAAGATTGAGTCGGCGCGCACAACCGCCGGTCAATCCAAAGTCGTAGCAGTTGACGGCGGCATCGACCCACAGACCGCCCCTCTGGTCGTCAGGGCGGGCGCTGATCTGCTGGTCGCCGGTAACGCCATATTCAGGCGTGGGGATCCGGTTCGAGCCGTCCGGGATCTGCGCGAGGCGATCTCGAATCTACTATAAGGCTATAATTTATATACATAGAGCACCGCCAGCTGTGTTTACTAATAAAATCTCCATTGAACTGGTAGGGGCGGCATCCCTGCTCCCGTCCCTGCGAAAGCAGGGATTCGCAGGGACAGGCTTATGACGCCCGTCCTATGGGCGCGATAACTCGCGCCCATACCGTCTTTATAAATCTGTCATTCGGATAGTAGGCTGGACAATCCTGTCCAGCCAGCCCGACAAGATTGTCGGGCCTACCGAATGTCTACTATTAGTTGCACCTGTTAATAACTGCGAATTTGTAGATTGAGTGACAGAGGGCGATTTGAGGTATAGGAGTAATATAAAGGAATGAACTACCGGTAATGTAAATGTTGATTTCAGCCAAAGATTTTAATAGAATACATGGCTAAACCTGTTCACACCCAGAGGCTATCCTGTTGAACGGATATAAAATAATCGCATTCCTGCTAACCGCTTCTATTTTTGGAGCTTCGGCTGCACTGTCAGAATCGGTGAAGAGAGATGGAATTCGCCTGATGGAACGGACCAGCCCCGTTCTGGAGATTGAAGATCGTGGAAGATGGTCCAGGGGTGAAGGTGATACGCGGGTCGATTTGACGGGAGCTTGGAAAGCGGTTCGTGCGGATGAAGTCAGCCTCGGCAGCATCAACCTGCCGTTCTGCTGGGATGGCTGGGATGGGGAGCTTACCCTGACCCGCCGGTTTGAGCTTCCCGATGATGCGGTCAACAGCTCCTGGCGACTGGTGGTGGACGGCTTCGCAGAATTTATCGCCATCACACTGAACGGGGCCCATCTCGACACCCGCCGTGGTAACGAGGTCTCTTTTCAGCTCGACATCGATTCCCGGCATCTTCGGTTCGGCAGCGAGACCAACGAGCTGGTGTTTGTTCTTGACAACCGCCTCTCCAGACACGGCACAGTTCCCTTAAAGGGCGGCATATTCGCCCGGCGGCGTTATGGCGGCATCTTCCGGGATGTATGTCTGGTGTCTTCTCCCCTGAAGGCGGTAACCGAGCTCGAGGCACGCTGGGTCGGAGATGCTACATCGGCTGGGGGACACGTGACGGTCGAAGCCGAGATGCGCAGGAGTGGACCCGCGTCGTCGAGTGAGGATGGGGGGGAGGTGCTTTCGGTTCAACTGCTCGATATGGTCGGGAACCGGTTGGCAGCCACTAAGGCCCGGTCGGTAGTGTTTCCACCCGGTGGGATCCTGAAGCTGACGGTTGATCTACCTTCAGTGTCCCTCGAGCGCTGGGAGCTCGGCGGCGGTCGCGGATTATACCGCGTTCGTGCTGATCTGGCCGGTCGTGGTGTTCGGCACGCATTGGTCACGACCGTCGGGGTGCGAACCCTCAAGGTGAGGCCGGAAGGATTCAAGCTGAACGGTGAGGTGCGTTGGCTCAGATGCCTCTCCTATGTTCCCGCACATATGGAAACGGGGGTGATCGTTGATGAGAAGCAGCTTGAGACCGACTTTGCCCTTATGAGAGAGCTCGGCGTCGATGCGATCAGGATTATGCAGGGCGCCGCGCCGCGCTGTCTGCTCGAGCTTTGCGATCGCAATGGGCTGTTGGTTTTCGAGGAGCTGCCGGTTTTTCAGGCCCCGGATCCGGTTCTGAGTGAGCCGGAGTTCACTCGCACCGCCGCTGAGCAGTTGGAGGCGATGATCCGCCGCGACAGACGCTACACCTGTATCGCCGGCTGGGGAATCGGCTCCGAGATAAATCCCCCAAACCGGACCAACCGGGACTATTACCGGAAGCTGACCGAGCTGGCTCGCGACATGGACTACCGCCCCGTATATGCCTCGATTCCCATCACCGGGAAGTTTACGGCGGATCCGCTGGATTTCGTGATTCTTGAGGTCACACAATACAGCCCCTGGGTGGATTCACACCTGTCCGAACTGGTGGCTGGTGACCGTCCGGCGCTTATCGGTGGAATCAGGCGTGCGGTTCTGCCGGGGAAGTTGGGCGGTTATGCCGATCCGACCTCTGAGGCCGGTCAGGCCGATTACCTCGTGGATCGACTGAAGGAGATTGAGCGTCTTGACTGGTGTGCCGGGGTGATTATCGGCGAGCTGACCGACTGGCCCGGGGCGGTTCCATCGGTATCAGCCCCTCTGAGAGGAACTACCAGCCTTTATACCACCGGTCTTCTCGATGGCGACAGGCGGCCGAGACTGGCTTTTCACCGGCTGAAGGAATACTGGGCATCGGGTCGTGTGGATCCGCTGCCGCGTGGTGAATCTCCCCCCGGGGAAGGGGGGCTGCTGGTGATTGTCGGTCTGGGATTGATTATTGTGCTGCTGGTTGCCACCCGGCAGAATAATCTCTTCAGGCTCAACCTGTATCGAACCTTCACCTCGCCTCGCGGCTTCTTCCAGGATATAAGCGACCGGCGCTACTTTCAGAGCGGTCATACCCTCCTGTTGGCGATGCTGATTGCAGGGGGCCTGGCAATGATAGGAGCTGCCTGGCTGCACTCGGGCCGGCAATCCTACCCGCTCGACTGGTCGCTCGGTCAGCTCTGCGGTTCCGGCGAGCCGATCAGGTGGGCTGCCAGCCTGGTCTGGCATCCGGCACGAGGGTTGATGTTTTTCTGGGCGGTTATCTTCTTATTTATCTGGCTCGGATCGCTGCGAGTGATGATTTTCTCCCGCTTGATGGGGCGGCGCTGTTCGCTGGCACAGGGACTCGACTTCCTGGTATGGTCATCAGCCGGATTCCTGATTTTATTGCCCATCGGGATGGTGTCCGAGCGGCTGTTTGATGGTTCCGGCGGCTGGCTGGTGATAGTGGTGCTCATCCTGCTTATTGTATGGTCGAATTACCGTTTGGTTTCGGTCCTTCAGCAATATGTAAGACGTCCGGTTGGGACGGTGTTTTTCCTCTGTTCGATAGGTTTCGTTATCGCCTGTGTGGTGTTAGTAGCCGTTTTCGAATATACCCATAATTTCTCATTATACTGGAGCTATTTCTGGGGAACCATAATCCAATGACTGACAAAATCATAGATCCTCAGCCAGGCGGGATTGCAGCCGGTTCAGGAGAGGGAAAGCTGTTCGGGACAGGGCTGACATTCGACGATGTGCTCATCGTTCCGCAGCGTTCAGCCATACTGCCCAGTGAGGTGAAGCTTGAGACCCGCATCAGCCGGGGTATCAGGTTAAACATCCCCCTGGCCAGCGCGGCGATGGATACGGTGACCGAATGGGAGCTGGCCATCGCCATCGCCCGGGAGGGTGGAATCGGTATCATCCACAAGAACCTGTCCGTCGAAGAGCAGTCGGCTCAGGTGGATAAGGTCAAGCGGTCTGAGAGCTTCACCATCTCGGAACCGATAACCCTCCCGTCGAATCTTCCGCTGGAGAGGGCCCTGGAGGTGATGCGCAGGGACAACATATCCGGCATTCCCATCGTTGACAATGGCAAGCTGGTGGGGATGCTCACCCACCGCGACATTCGCTTCGCAACAGACACCAGCCTGCCGGTTGCCGAGTATATGACCTCGGCTCCGCTGGTAACGGCACCGGTCGGCACTACCCCTGAACAGGCCCAGGAGATACTCCACGAGGAGCGGATCGAGAAGCTGCCGGTGGTGGATAACGGTGGGCGTCTGGTAGGGCTCATCACCGCCAAGGATATCCTGAAGAAGCGGATGTTTCCCAACGCCTGTATGGATGAGCGTGGGCGGCTGCGGGTCGGAGGCGCCGTGGGTGTGGCGCCCGGGACGATGGAACGGGCAGAGGCGCTGATCGATGCCGGTGTCGATCTCATCACGGTTGACACCGCGCATGGTCATTCCGAAGGGGTCATCCGCACAGTCAGGGAGATTAAGGCCCGCTTCCCGGACATACAACTCCTGGCCGGTAACATAGCCACCGCCGAAGGCGCACGTGACCTTGCCGATGCAGGCGTGGACGGGGTTAAGATCGGCATGGGTGCCGGCGCTATCTGCACCACCAGGGTCATCGCCGGCACGGGGGTGCCGCAGATCACGGCGATTATTGAGTGTGCGAAAGCCCTCGAGGGCAGCGGTGTTCCGTTGGTGGCCGACGGGGGCATCCGCTATTCAGGGGATATTGCCAAGGCCCTCGCCGCCGGGGCTGACGTGGTTATGATAGGTTCCCTGTTCGCCGGAACCAACGAGTCACCGGGTGAGACCGTCCTCTGGGAGGGGCGCACGTATAAGGTCTACTACGGGATGGGATCCCTGACCGCAATGAAGAAGGGGGCCGCCGACCGCTACTTCCAGGAGGGGGCTGAACCGGATAAGCTCGTGCCGGAGGGGATTGAAGGGCGCGTGCCTTACAAGGGGAAGCTGGCCAGCGCCATCTTCCAGCTGACGGGTGGACTAAGGGCGGCGATGGGTTACTGTGGCTGTTCGGACGTCTCGACCTTCAAGCGAGAGAGTCACTTCGTCCAGGTGACCGCTGCGGGTGTGCGGGAGAATCACCCTCACGATGTGATAATCACTCAGGAGGCTCCGAACTACCAGACCTTCACGTAAGGTTTTGGCGCCTGCCTTTAGCCTTTAGCCTCCGTTTGCGCTACATATCGATACAGGTTCGACTTGCGCCGGGCTGCGGTGTTGCGATTAAGGATACCCTTGGATACCAGACGGTCGAGTGTAGCACAGGCCGTGCGAAGGGACTCGCGCCGGGAATCAGCGCTGCCTGCCTCGTGAACCCGGCGAATTGTCGTCCGCATCATTGAACGATAGTGTCTGTTGCGAAGATAGGATTCGTGACTGGTCCTGATCCGTTTTATCGCCGATTTGTGATGTGCCATCTGAATGTGCCTGCTATTACTGAAGTTTCGCATACCCCCCCTGCTATTGCAGGGGGGGAGTAAGGGGGGGTATTATCTATATGCGCTCTGCCAAGTTAGGATTTCAGGATTATAATTCCAGCGGAAACTGGAATCCAATGCTGGCCCGGATTCCCGCCCCCTGCTTTTCCCTGCCTTCGCAGGGACAGGCGCAGGGGCATGCTTCGCGGGAATGACATTTTGAGATAGGTTCATAAGTTTGACAGCACAATTGATTGCCATGTCATTCTGAATCCAACGAATGCCGGATGAATAATCTCATTTCTCAATACGCGAGGATAGAGACGCTTTACTTCGTTTAGCATGACGAACTTATCTACACACCGTCACCAACCCTCACGTGAGGGCAAACCACCCACCAGCCGGTGGATAGCTAACAGACGGTGGCATCTACCGGCAGGCGGCAATTTACGATATAATGGTTATCAAGTCAACATCTGATACTGTTTATCGAACCATCGACCTTCGATGTGAACGCAGGTTCGTGAGCCGACACCTCGGATTGATCCTTGTTATGGCAGTGTGGCTGGTGGCTCTGGCAGGATGCGCTTATTACAACTACTTCTATAACGCCAGACGCAGTTTCGAGGAGGGTGAGAGCCAGCGTATGGAGGGAACGGACGAGCAGCGTTCAGGCCGGAGGAGAAGCGGATTATCGGCCTATGAGAAGTGCATTGAATCGGCAGGCCGGATGCTGCAGTATTATCCCGACAGCCGGTGGGAGGACGACGCCCTGCTGCTCTTGGCGAAGGCATACTATCACACCGGTAAGTATCGGAGCGCCATCGGCAAGATTGACGAGCTGACCGCCAAGTATCCCGATTCTGAGTTCGTCCGCGAGGGGATGCTCTGGAAGGGGATGTCGCTCCTGATGGTTGAACAGCCCGATTCAGCTACACAGATCCTGTCCCGCCTCTTTGTCCCGGATGTCTCCGCTGACCTGCGCGCTCAGGCCTATTATGCGCTGGGGGATTACTACTACGGCGAGGAGCAGTGGGAGCCGGCGCTGGAGCAGTTCAGGCAGGTGTTGGGTTCATGGGTGGACGACGAGTGGCTGCGTGGACAATCCTGGGTTAGGGTCGGCGACTGCCTCAGCCATCTGGATCGGCTCGAGGAGTCGGTGACTCTTTATGATGAGATACTTGCAGCCAAGACTTCGCGAAGGCTCAGATTTGAGGCTACCCTGGAGCGGGCTGTGGTTCTGCGGGAGCTCGGTCGCTGTGAGGAGGCGCTGGAATCCTTCGAGTCCCTGCTGAAGGATGCCGCTTACATCAAGGATTTTCCGCGCATCGAGCTCGAAGCGGCGCGCTGTTTGATGGAGATGGGTCAATACGACCAGGCTCGCGAGCGGCTTGAGAAGCTGGCCGAGGCTGAGAAGAGAGGGGAGCTGGCGGCGGAGGTTCAGTATGAGTTGGGCTCGCTTGTGTGGAACCATTGGAGCGATCTGGCGGCGGCACGTTCTGCATTTCAGGCGGTTAAACAGGCGGACCGCTCTTCGCCTCTGTGCGGACCGGCGGACTCGCTCTCGTCTGAGATTGTGGAGCTGTCACGTTTCTATCAGAGGATCGGATTCCTGGTGGGTCAGCTCGCAGCCATCGACAGCGCACTGCTCCGGCAGCGCGTAATCCTGCCTGACGACACGATATATATCGATTCAGTAGAGGTAATGCTTAAAGATGAGCTTGGATCTCAAGGCCGAAGGAGCAGCCGCAGTCGTGACCGTGATCGCGGTGCCGTTGATAGGAGGATTGAGGAGATCCTCGAAGCCTCGCCTGACACCACGGCCGATACCACTGCAGTCGCTGAAGCTGATACCTCTGCTGAGATTGACTCCACAACCCTGACCCATCTGATGGAGCAGCGCTCGGATGAGCTACTACAGAGCCGGTTTGAACTTGCAGACTTTCACCTGTTTGAGCGCAGCGATCACGACAGCGCGGCGATATACCTTCATAGCCTCATAGAGACCGAGCTTCCTGAAGAGACGTGGGGCAGGGTTACGGCTTCCCTGGCCTACATAGCCCTGGCTGAGGGTGACAGCGCCGCTCACGATACACTCTACAGACAGATACTGGATCTGATGCCGGATGGAGAGTTCGGAAACCGGGCCAGACAGGTGCTGGGGTTGCCTCCGCTTGATGAGAAGGGTGATACCCTTTCAGCGCTGTTTGACGCTGCCGAGATCGCATGGTTGTCAGGTGAGGATCCGGTCCGGGCCAGGGAGTTATATCTGACCGCTGCGGATATGGCAGATTCAGCATCCGAGGCGCGGGCGAGGGCGCTCATGGCAGCGGCCTATCTGTCCCGCCGGCTGATTGGTGAGGACTCCCTGGCGGAGGTTCTGTATGCCTCGATCGAGGAGGAGTTTAAGGGCACGGATTACGCCAAGTTGGCCAGGAAGCGCAATCGAGATCGGCTCGGTAAAGGCGGAGGGGCGGAGGAGGCTTTTCCTGGTGAACAGTTCTATGATCAGCCTCCTGGGACGTTCGATGCCGAAGGTGAGATGTTTTTTCCTGAGACCGGGCTGTCGGGGGAGTGGGCCGGGATCTTCGAGATCAAGGATGTCGATGAACCGCCGATGCTGGTCACCAGCCAACAGATGCTCGACAACTACCTGCGCAGTTACTACCCGTTGGATGCCTATGATAACAAGATAAGTGGTGTGGTGGAGCTGGAGTTTGTAGTAGGGATTGGGGGTGAACTGAGCGAGATAAAAGTTCTGTCGGTAGAGCCCGAGGAGATGGGATTCAAGGAGGCGGCACGCCAGGTGATTCGCAGACTCCGCTACCATCCCGGCAGGCATCAGGGGCAACCGGTATCGGTGCGGATGAGGCAGGAGTTGGTGTTCGATGTAACCGGAACTATGGATGGAGCGGGAAGCACCGGGGAGGGCAGTAGTTCATCGGGCCCCAGCAGTGATGGGAGCACCTGGTGAGCCCCGTTGCCGAGATGGGAATCGTTGAGGAACAGATTGAGATATCGGAGGGGGTGGTAGAGTTAACCGTCCGCGCACCTGAGATCGCCGGACTGAGCAGGGCCGGCCAGTTTGTTCACGTCAGGGTAAGCACCGGTTTCGACCCGTTCCTCAGGCGGCCGATGAGTGTGGGACCCTGCGGCGATGGGCGGTTGAAGCTGATCTTCGCCATACGCGGTAGGGGAACAAGGTTGCTGGCCGGGAAGCTTCCTGGCAACACGGTGGATATGATCGGTCCGTTGGGCAGGGGGTTCGATCATCCGGAGGAGGGGGTCATACCGCTGCTGGTCGCCGGCGGGATCGGTGTGGTGCCGTTGCTTCTTTTGAATGAGCAACTACCGGTCGGTCTCGAAAGGGATTTTCTGCTGGGGGTCAGGTCTCGAACCGTCCTGACTGTGACCGATTCCGAGATAGAGAGACGCCACATATCCGTAGCCACTGATGACGGCAGTCTGGGCTATCGTGGAGATGTAGTTCAGTTGCTTGCGCGACGGCTTGACGAGCTTGATGGTCGCAAGGTCAACATATATGGATGCGGCCCGGGACCGATGTTGACGTTCCTCAAGAGGCTGTGTCAGGAAAGGTCAATCCCGGCGCAGGTGTCGCTGGAGGTGCCGATGGGATGCGGGGTGGGGGCCTGCCAGAGCTGCGCAGTGCTGAAGGCTGACCGGAAAGGGTATCTGCTGGTCTGCCAGGACGGGCCGGTTTTCGACATAGACGCGGTCGATCTCAGCCCGGAAGCATTGCCGTGAAGGTCGACACCACCGTCAGGATGGGTTCACTCGAGCTGCGCACGCCGCTGCTGACCGGGTCGGGCACCTTCGGCTACGGCGACGAGTTCCATACCCTGGTGGACTACAGGGCGCTGGGAGGGATTGTCACCAAGTCGATATCAGCCCATCCCAGACCGGGCAACCCGCCTCCGCGTATCTGTGAGACGCCTGGAGGTGGCATCATAAACTCCATCGGTCTCGCAAACATCGGGGTTGATGGCTTCATAGCGGATAAGGTTTCTGCTCTCCCAATCGGTGAGACGAGGGTTTTCATCAGCGTGGTCGGCGACGCCGTCGAGGAGTATGTTACGGTGGTCGAGAAGCTCGAACAGGTCGATTGGGTTGACGGTTACGAGCTCAATCTGTCCTGCCCGAACGTCAAGCAGGGCGGACTCGATATTGGCGGGGACTGGCGAGCCGTTGCCGCGATTGTCAGGGAGGTCCGCGCGGCAACCGGACGTTTTCTTGCCGTCAAATTGACCCCGCATCAGCCGCGGATTGCGCCGGTGGTGGAGGCAGCCGCAGGAGAGGGCGCCGAGGCTCTGACCCTCACCAACACACTGGTCGGAATGGCGGTCGATGTCGAGCGCCGACGGCCGCTGCTTGGAGCCGTAACCGGTGGTTACAGCGGGCCGCCTCTGAAGCCGGTGGCGCTGGCGATGGTCTGGCAGGCGGCACAGGCGGTGGACGTTCCTATATGGGCTTCGGGCGGCATCGTCACCGGCTTGGATGGGGTCGAATTCCTGCTGGCGGGGGCTTCCGGTCTGCAACTCGGTTCGGTCTTCTTCGCCGATACGAAAGCCCCGGGCAGGATTCTACAGGAGATGTGCGATTACTGTGAGAGGCACGGTATCACCCGCCTGGCTGATTTGACAGGCAAACTGGAGCCCCTATGATCCGCATCCAGGCACCGGTTCTCATCTGGTTGACTGCGGTCATTCTGTTGGAAGCCGGCTGCGAGCCGCGTCCGCGTTATACTGATGAACAACGAGGCTCTCGTCATCGTGCCGAACAAAAGGCCGGTCGATTCAGGGTAGGGCAGAGCTGGACGGGGTTGGCATCATTCTACGGACCTAAATTCCACGGTCGGTTGACGGCCAACGGAGAGCGGTTCGATATGCACGGCTTGACCGCAGCCCACCGGAAGCTGCCGTTTGGAACCATCCTCGAGGTCACCAATCTGAACAACGGCCGCAGCTGCCGGGTGAGGGTCAATGACCGTGGGCCGTTCAAGGGCAAGCGGATGCTGGATCTGTCGCTGGGAGCCGCCGAGAGACTCGATATGGTGAAGGACGGGGTGGTCGAGATTCGGGTCATGATCATCTCCTTAGGGGGGCAGTGAAGCGGGGGGGGATAGGGGCGAGGATGACCGTCGCTCTGTGGGGGGTGCCGTTTGTCCTTGCCCTGACCTGGCTGGGGGGATGGTGGACGGCGGCGATGATCGCAGCCATCGCCCTGTTGGCTCTGAGGGAGTATTACAACCTGCAGGTGCGGCTGGGTCGAAGACCGTTGCGATGGCTCGGTCTCGGTCTGGGGCTGGTGGTGGTTGCAGCCTGGTTGAGGGGCTCGGCTGCCGTTGGCTGGACGATAGCAGCGTCTTTCCTGGTCATCTCAATAATCGGACTGCTTGCCGGTCGGTCACATCAGGATATTCTGACCACCTTTGGAGGGCTCTGCTTTCCGCCACTGTTGGCCGGGAGTTTTTTGGTGATACGGACCTGGGATGGGATGGATGGGGCTATCCTGCACGAGGGGCGCTGGCTGGCCGTCTGCGTATGGGGAGCAATCTGGATTGGGGACACGGCGGCCTATGCGTGTGGACGATGGTTCGGCAGGCGGTCTCTGGCTCCTAAAGTCAGCCCGCACAAGACGGTAGAGGGTTTTTTCTTCGGGATTGTCGGCGCCCTTCTGTTCTGCATAATCTGGTGGTGGGCGGGTTTCGTAAGGTTCGACATCGCTTTGGTCGTCACTCTGGCGGTCGGTCTGTTCGGTCAGATGGGGGACCTGGTCGAATCAGCCATCAAACGTGAAGGTGGAGTCAAGGACTCCGGCGACATGCTGCCCGGTCACGGCGGGATGCTCGATCGCTTCGACAGCTTCTTCGCCACCGCACCGGTGGTGGCGATTTATCTCGTTATCCGCGGGTATCTTAGTTAGATTAAATACATTCAAATTGTGCCAGACACCCCCGTTTGACACCTTAAGGATTGTGCCGTCAGGTGCCCTCACCTGGTTGCAAAGAGGGGAGCAGGTGTCAGGTGAGGGCACCTGACACCACGCATTACCAACCATACAGTTGAATCAATATGTTTAGAATCCCAATTCAGGAGCTCGAGGAGAAGGCTTACCGAATCAGGCGCGACCTGATCGACCTGATTTACCGCACCGGTTCCGGCCATCTGGACACCTCGCTCAGCCTGGTTGAGGTCTGGCTGGCGCTGGTCTATAGCGATTTCTTCCGTTGTGATCCACAGGACGGAGGATGGTCGGGGCGCGATCGGGTGTTTCTCTCTGAGGGGCACGCCTGTCCGTTGCAGTATCTGGTGAACGCCGACCTCGGCTTCCACAGTCGCGACGAGGTGTTCGAAGGCGACAGGCGGCCGTTTACGCCGTTCCAGGGTCATACGTTGCGTAATCTGGCTTACGGTCTCGAGAACTCAAACGGCAGCCTCGGTATCGGCATCTGGCAGGCTTACGGCCACGCTCTGGAAGTGGACCGGTGGGTCTTCTGCATCGCCGGTGACGGGGAGTTCGAGGAGCCTTCGAGCCAGGGATTGCTGTCCGCGCCCCACTTCCTGAGGCCGGTGCCGAACTATATCCTCATTCTGAACCAGAACGGTCTGGCACAGGACGCCCCGGTAGAGCTGGGCCCGCTAAGTGAGGTGGCAAAGTTATATGACTGGCAGGTCTTGCAGGTCGATGGACACGACTTCGAGGCGCTGGGTGAGGTCTATCGACAGGCTGTCGAGGAGCTCCGGAGACCTTCGCTGATCATCTGTCGGACAATCAAGGGCAAGGGCGGCGATCCGGCTCTGGAAGGCAAGCTCGGACAGCACGGTCGTCCACCCAAGACGGAAGAGGCATACCAGGCCTATCTGGTCGGTTTAGAAGCTTCACGGAGGGTCTAACTACGGAAACATACGGTAACCAATCGTTGAGGGAGGGGTTCGGCGAGGCTCTGGTCGAGGCGGGGAAGCGCTGGCCCGACCTGCGTGTGCTCGACGCCGGCACAAAGAACTCCACTATGAGCGAACTGTTTCAGCGCGCCTTCCCCGACCGGTTTTATACGCTTGGCATCAATGAGCCCGGTATGATCGGTCTGGCCGCCGGGATCGCAATGGCCGGGCGTCGGGTGGTGGCCTGTGATATGTCGGTCTTTCTGCATCACGCCTATGCCCACATCCGGGCAGCAGCCAGGCAGGGCGATGACCTGCATCTGGTCATCACCGCCAGTCACACCGGCGTCGCAGTAGGGCCCGACGGCGCTTCAGCCCAGGATACCACCGACCTGGCACGGATGAGACTTATCCCGAACTTCATTATTGTAACCCCTTGGGATGGTGCTCAAGTTCGTCGAATAGTTGAAGTGATACTTGAAGAAAAAGGCTGCTATTATCTTCGCCTTAATCGGCCCAAGATACCGGTCTTTCTGAAGGAACCGGCACCGTTTGAGATCGGTCGAGCCTATCGTCTGAGGGAGGGGGAACGCGTCACGGTTGTAGCCCTGGGCGATAAGGTATATTCAGCCCTCACCGCAGCCGAGGCGCTCGGGGATGGCTATGCGGACGTTATCGGCGTGGCGACGCTTGAGCCGCTCGACGTGGATACGATACTCGCCTCAGCCGCCCGCACAGGACGTGTGGTTACGGTAGAGGACCATATGTATGTCGGCGGGCTGTTCGAATCGGTTGCAGGTCTATTGGCTCGACGGCATCCCACCAAGATGCGCAGAGTCGGACTCGACAGGCTGTTCACCACTTCAGGGGAGCCCGACGAGCTGGCTCGCATATACGAGCTGGATACCAAGGCCGTAGTTCATGTCTGCCGGGAGTTTGTGGAAGGCGGGGCAGGATAGCGGCAACTCTATAAGTATTGGTAGTGTTCTGTCAAGTGTAAAATGACGGCTCATATTCAGTCAGGCGTAATACTGCAATGATTGATATCCCCACTTCTTTTCCCCCCTTAACACTACTGTGTTAAGGGGGTTTGTTATGTTACTGTTATTACTATCATTGCGAGGAACGAAGTGACGAAGCAATCTAAACCTATAAAGATCGCTTCGCTTCGCTCGCGATGACAGTGTGAAGGTGGCCTGTCCAGCTACCTGAGCAGTATAACCCTCCCGGCACCAGCCTTTATCAGATCAGATCCACCATATCCCTTCAGATAATACATCCCAGACGGCACCGGCCGCCCCCATCTGTCCATACAATCCCAAGTGACACCGGAACCACCGCCACCAGCCAGCTTCCTCACACGACGGCCGTTCTGATCGAAGATAAAGATACGCCACGGCTCTGATACAAAGACACCAAACCTGATATGAACCGTGCTGTTGGCAGGATTCGGATATGCATAAAGATCTGCCATATCGGGGAGAAGAGCAGGGGAGGGGTAATCCTCGACCTTTTGTGGCG
>MWJR01000185.1 GCA_002127415.1 Calditrichaeota bacterium AABM5.125.24 | reverse complement strand
ATTTCACCCTGAAGGATATCGGCACGGTGAAGAAACAGCAATTCTGGCCTACAGTCCAGGCATTGGAACAATTCGATGGCGACGAATGACCTGATACAGGCGCTGCGCCTCGAGTATCACGACCGCGATGAAGAGAATCCACTCCTTGAAGATGAACAGCTTGAACGAGCTGTTAATCGTGCCGTCGTTTCTGTCAACAAGGATTTGAAGCGTAGTTATTCAGTCGATGATGACGGTAATTTCGTGCCCGATCTGGAAGACGACGACCGCGAGGTGCTGCTGCTGTATGCCCTGTTCGTAGTCTGCCGGATGATGCAGGCTAAGACCGCCCGAAACTTTTCGTTTTCCTCTGGCGACAAGAAGGTGGACAAGACGAAGCAGCCCTCTTACTGGGCGGAACTCGGTCGAGGTTACCTGACGCAGTACCAGCAGGCGGTTTCGGATCGTAATCCGGAATATGGTGGCGGCGTTCCCGTTGTTACCCCCTTGATCTACGGATCGGATTGACAATGCTGACTGAATCGGAAAAACAGGCGATGGTGCATGACACAGCCGAACTGCTTCTGTCTTCAGGTGAGACAGCGGAGATACTTCGTCCCTCAGTTTCCGGAGCAGGTGGTTTTACTGGTCCGCATGAACCCGCCGAGGATTCGCTGGGAACCGTGGCAATTGAATTCAGACAGCTATCGCCGGAGGAGCTGAAACAGATTGGAGCGGATGGAGTGTGTTCTATGTTGCCCGATAGTGATGTTGCCGAGGGAGACATACTGGTTTACGACGACGCTCGTTACCGCGTTACCGACATCAAGCGTGAGAATTGTTTCGGCGCGGTCACACATCTGACGGTCAGACTCGAACATGAATACAAAGGCTCATGATCAAGGTCGACGTTGACATGAAGGCGATTGACAATGTGAAGAAATTCTGCAAGACATATCCTCAAGCTCTAACAAACGCTCTCTATGACGGTATCCTGGCGATTGCAGAAGAGATACATCGCACAGCGGTGACAAAGCTGAAGGAACATGGGGCTGTCGACTTGGGGCAGTTGTGGAACTCGATCCACATTCACCGTATATCGTCAACAGAAGTAATCGTCGGCACCAATGTCGAATATGCAGCGGCGGTGGAGTTCGGGACGAAGGGTCACTGGCTCACCATCGACAAGATTCCCGGCTTTCGCAATTGGCTGAGGAGGCACGGGATCGACTTGGAAGCGAAGATGAAATACTTCTACGTGCATCCGAAACCGCGTCCATACATGGAGCCGGCTTTTCAGGAAGGAAAGCGGATCGCGCCGGATGAGATCAAGAAGGCGGTCAAAATCACAATGGCAGAGTTAGGGATGTGAAGCTGCAGCGAGCCATATCGAAATACCTGACGGACAACATCCCAGGTCTATACGCCTTCAAGGACGACATCGCCTTCATCTCCGCCGGCAACCCCTATCCGTACTTCCTCGTCGACCTGGTATCGACAAGGAAGCGCAGTCTTGGAACCGGGATATGGGATACAACCATCGACAACAACGGCGATACAGCCGTTCAGGTGAAGGCGACCAAACTGCATCAGGTTCTGCGCTTCACGATTCGCGCCGTAAACACCTCCGATAAGAACGGCAACGAGGTCCTTGCGGGAGTGTGCGACCAGATCGATGGACTGCTGTCAGACCTTTGCCGGGATGGTTCGGTCGACCTGGTCGATCCGGTATCCGGCGAGAGCGTTCACGTCGAGCAGGCGGTTTTCCAGGGACGCTCGGACCTCGCTCCCATCGAAAAAGGGATGCCGTTCGTCTACCAGCAGTCACTCTCATACCTGTTCGTGGAACATCGGTTTAAGACCGCGCAGGTTGAGAGCAGAATTGAAACTATCAAAATCGAGTTATAGGAGGTGAGATGCCTCAGAAGAAGAAGACTGAAGGGGATTCGCCAGACGCGAATATCACCATGGATGACGAGTCTGTGAAGACACCGCGGGAAGATTCGGGTCTGCGGCTCTCGACTATCATCCGCCAGAAGGGGATCGATCCCAACGTTGCAGCGGCGGTGATGAAGGCTCACGGTTTGACGCCCAGAGACAGGATGGAACCAGCCCGATTCAAATCTCTGATCGACTGCTGGCTTAAAGCGCCGGTGGGAGGTAAATGATGGCGACGAAGATCATCAAAGACGTCTACACCGAATACCTCTCCGGATCGGTGATTGTAACGCCACCAGCCTCCAACGTCGAGTTTGCGGCAGGCGCTGCGAAGGGCGGGCAGCTCCTCACCCGCTACACCATTTCAGACAAGAACACCGCCAGACAGATATTCCGAGGCGGCGAGCTGTTGAAGGCTATTTTAGAGCGCCTCGATGCCGGCAGCTCGATGATCTATGCGGTTCGGATCGGCGACGCTCAGAAGGCAACCCTGATTCTGAAATCTGGTGAAACGGATGTGATTCGTCTGGAGGCTGCCGAACCCGGCACCTGGTGGAACGCGATTGAGGTTGATGTAACGGTCGACGGCGATTCCCGCACCATCGAGATCACCGACCCGGACACTGAAGAGACCTCCGCATTCACCGGTGATTCGAATGACGCCCTCGTCGAAGCCATTAACGGCGGTCAGACCTTGATTACAGCCGTCAAGCTGGCGGACGATCTTCCGGACGCAGTGACCGGTGAGAGCCTTACCGGCGGCACCGACGGTGAAACCTTGACCAACGGCGACTACATCAACGCCATCGAGTTTTCCGAACAGTTCACCGATGTGTCCTGGGTGCACTTCACCGGCGCGGATACACCCGCTCTGTGGACTGCCATCGTCACCAGCTGCCGTAACATGGTCGAGAATGTCCTCGGCGAACGATTTTCCATCCTCGATATGCCGCGCTTCGAGCCCGTCGATTCCGAAAACCCAACACCTCAGGAGATTCAGGATTACGTCGACGCCTGCATCGCTCTCAAAGTCGACTTCACCGACCGCAATGCGGTGTTCTTTGCCGGAGAAGCGAAGCTTATCGATTCTGACGGCAGCGAGTATGTCAACCGGATTTTGTCATCCTGCAGCGGCAAGATGGCGGCGATGTCTCTGCAGAAGAGCCTCATCGGGGAGTCGCCGGGGAACATCATCTCCCTGGTTCCGGAGTTCCTGCGCGGACAGCAGGTACAGCTCATTCAGGCGAACATCAATTACCTGCGTACTCAATCGGGGATCGGCAAGATCATCGCCCTGTCAAATAACGCGCCGCCGACCGGCGAGACATATAACCGGGTCGAGAAGCTGCGTGCTGTTTACAGCGCGGGCAAGCAAGCGCGAATCGCTGCCTTTCCACATCTGGGACGTCCGAATGACGAGGGTGGTGAAGGTCTGAAGCTATTGGAAGAGGACATGAAGCGACCGCTGGAGCTAATGGTGCAGAAGGGCGAGATCGACAGCTATGAACTGTCGGTTGAGTCGACCGACGAGATGCGCACCCTCGGCGAGGCACAGGTGACCCTGTCGGTCAACTCGATGAAGGCGTTCGAAATCATCCTGACGAAAGTATATCTCGATTAAGTGGAGGATGACTAATGCCAGATCTATTTGAGGCGGTGGGATTCGCGGACGGCATCTCCGGCAACTCGATCAAGATGTTCCTCGACGGCGTTCCGGTGCTGGCGCTTCAGAACTTCAACTGGAAGATAAAGAAGGGCAAGAAGCCGCTGTTCGGGGCGGGATTCAAGTCGGCACACGGCGTCACCCGCAGCGCGCACAAGATATACGAGATCGACTTCGAGATCAAGGAGATACTGACCAACTCGGCGATCAACGCGGCGGAGACAGCCAAGAATGCGGCGCTGCTGTCGACCTTCGAGGACTTCACCGACATCCGCAACGCGGTGATCATCATCATGTATCCCGGCGCGGCGGCGGTCAGGTCCAAGACCTTCACCGGCGTCGAGATCACCGACCAGGAGGGCGGCTTCTCCGACAGCGAGGACGCCGAACCGATCGGGATCAAGTGCAGCGGGTTCGCTACCGGTGCCACAGGAGTATTCTAAAAAGTAATCAAGTGATCAAGTATGAAGAACGCCAGGCTCTTTCTTGATTACTTGATCACTTGCTCACTTGATCACTTATAAACAAACGAATTGAGGTCAAAATGGAACAACTCACAGACAAGATCATCTCCGAACTGAAGGAGCGTTACAAAGGCTATCCGCTCTTTCAGATAACGGACAACGCGACCGGCGAACAGTTCATCATCCGTGGTTCCAACTGGGACGAGTTCGCCCAGATCGGCAACGTGAAACCGGGCAAGGAGAACCGCGTGCCTCTGAACATGGTCAAGGCTTACGTGGTCTATCCTGAGATCGACGCGACAGATATCGAATACAACCGTTCCGGCAACTGGCAGCCCGGAAGGATCGTGGCTTTGGCGGAACAGATTCAAGAAGTACTCGGCTACAATAAGGAATTCACGGTAAAAAAGTTATAGGCGAGGTCAAACGCGACCTCGCCAGAGCTTGGTACCTGCAGATGAGAGCTGTGATCTGTAAAACCTTCCCCGCTTACACCT
Source organism: Calditrichaeota bacterium AABM5.125.24 (assembly GCA_002127415.1). Taxonomy (GTDB): domain Bacteria; phylum Electryoneota; class AABM5-125-24; order Hatepunaeales; family Hatepunaeaceae; genus AABM5-125-24. The sequence continues at coordinate 11,683 of MWJR01000185.1, read as the reverse complement.
TCGAGATGGTTGACCGGATGCCGATGGACCGGGTGATCGAGATTTATGCTTCGGCTGAGTGGCTGGCTGAGGAGGAGAAGAAGCTGATCGATAAAGCCTCCCGGAGGCGGCATTGAGTATGTTACAGGGCTTCACCCAGGGGATAAACATCCGCCTCATCGGCTCCTCCAACCTGGCGGGGACGATGGGAGAGGCTGTATCGCAGATGGATAAGTTCAAGGCATCTGCCAAGAACCTGATGAAGATCGGTGGCTGGATGTTGGGGGTGGGAACGGCATTGGCTGGCTTTGCAGCGCTGACAGTCAAGTCCACCAACGCCACCACCAAAGCGCTGGGTGAAATGGCGTCGCTCGGTTTTAAGGATTTAAAATCCCTCGAAAAAGCCGCTCAGGACTTTTCCAACCAGTTTGCAGGTATAACTAAGTCCGATTTCATCGCGGCTGCATATGATATCAAATCCGGAATCGCCTCCCTGTCGGATACTGCAGTAGGTGAATTTACCAAGATCGCAGCCTTGACTGCCAAAGCGACCAAGGCGAGTGTATCTGAAATGACCTCGCTGTTTGCGACCGGGTATGGCATATTCAAAGACTTCTATGGCGACCTGTCGGACTTCGAGTTCGGCGAGCTGTTCTCCGGAGGAATGTCGGCTGCCGTTCGAGCCTTCAAGACCACCGGACCTGAAATGGCGGCAGCGATTTCAAACATCGGAGCGATGGCGACCTCGGCATTAGTTCCCTTGGAAGAGCAGCTCTCGGTTCTGGGCATGCTGCAGGCGACGATGTCGGGCGCTGAAGCCGGAACCAGATACCGCGCCTTCATGAAATCGGCTGCCGAAGCGGGTGAGCAGATGGGGATCAGCTTCGTCGATGCGAATAACAACCTGCTGCCGATCCCACAGATACTGGAACGGATCAGGGGCAAATACGGCGAGATCGTCGACGCGGTCGAGAAGATGGAGATGATGAAGGCGTTCGGACGGATCGAGGCGCTGACGGTGGTTGACCTGCTGATGCCCAAGATCGATGCTCTGAAGGGAAATATCTCCGATCTGGGCAGCGCGATGCGCGGTGGAACTGCTACCACCCTCGAGATGGCGACCGCCATGAATGTTGACCTTGGTGCGGTATTCGGTCTGTTGAAACAGCGCGTACACAATACCTTCGAGGTGTTGGGCAAGGCTATTTTGCCCGTGGTAATCCCGATAGTGAATACCGTTTCCAAAGCGGCTCTCGCGTTTCAGAAATGGGCTGCATCGCATCCTCTATTGTTGAAGCTCGGCATGGGCGTGGCGCTGATCGGCGGTGCGGTACTTGTGATGGTCGGCGGTCTGGCGTTAGCCGGGGGAATGCTTCAGCTTTCAATGGCGGGTATTATCGGTCTGGCGGCTTCGCTGGGGATCGGAACGGTCTCGAGTCTGACCTTTACCACTGCGTTAGGTGGTCTGGCAGGAGCGCTGTGGGCAACCATGGCTCCTATTCTACCGATCGTAGCTGCTGTGGGTCTGCTCTATCTCGCATGGAAGTCTAACTTCCTGGGAATACAGGATACCGCGAAGGCGGTTTGGTCCGCGTTAGCGCCTGTGTTCACCTCGCTGAAGAATATCATTATCACCGTCAAGAACGTGATCGTAACCGCGTTTGGTAGTTGGATAAAAAGCCTTTCCGAATGGTACACCGCCTGGAATGAAAAGTTCACCGGAGCGCGTTCACCGCTACTCGCATTTGGCGGTTTGGTAGCGTATGTAATTGGGTTCTCGGTGGGAATGTTCTCACGTCTGTTCGGCTGGCTGAAGGAGCACAAGATCCTGGGTGCCGGCCTGGCGGTTGTATTCGGCGGCGGAGCACTCGGGATGTTCAGATATGTGAGAGCTACCGGCGGTTTGGCGAATGCGATGCGGACCCTGCCCTACTATCTGCGAGTTGCAAGCGCTGAGTTGAAATACTTATCGATGAAGATAGCAGCCTTTGACCCGGCGACGTTGCCGACAAAGATCAAGGGTGCATTTTCGGCGGCGGCAACTGGTGTTAAGAGGGCTGTCACTTCCATGATCAGCGCATTCACTCGCGGTATGAAATCCGCCTGGTCATTCGCGGCAGGCATGGTCAGGTCCACTGTATCCTGGACAGTCAAGTTTGCACAAGGTATTGGCATGGTCGTTCGCCAGCTTGGACTCCTGGCGGTCAACTTCGTCAAGGCGGCAGCCAAGGTGGCTCTATTTGGTGTGAGGATGTTAGTCGCAAGGGCTGCCATGATCGCTCAATCGGTGGCAACAGGCGTAGTAACAGCCGCGCAGTGGGCATTGAATGTCGCCATGAACGCCAATCCGATCGGTCTCATCATCACCGCTGTCGGTCTGCTGATCGCCGGGATCATCCTGCTTTACAAGAACTGGGACGCGGTGTGGAGCGGAATGAAAGCGGTCGTCGACTGGGTCTGGACAGGAATCAAGGCAGGCTGGGACTGGATAGTGGTGGTCTTCCGCAAAGGCTGGAGTGTTCTGCGGGGTGTGTTCGAAGGTGTGGGAAGTGCGATTGCGGGATTCTTTTCATCTGTGTGGGACAGCGTAAAGTCCGCCCTCATCACCACAGCCAACTGGATTATCAACAATCTCAATGGTCTGCTGGGTGGCATTAGAGCTATTGCCGGGCTGGTCGGCATTGAGATTCCGCTGATCCCGACGATCAAGACTGCTGAGGATATAACCGCTCGAGTCACTCCACCGAGGTTCGCTGCATCTGTCACGTCAGAAGAAGTTTTCGCACCACCGGCAGGGGGCAGTATCGTATCCAACGCCATCAGCACATCCAAGAGTCAGACCGTCAACGTCGACCGCAGCATAAGGGATTTGCGGTTCGAGATACACGCCTCCGGTCAGGATTCGAAGTCGATCAAGGAGCAGTTGCTGGAGGTATTTGAAGAGCTTGCCGCCCAGGGTGAGGGGATAGAAGGGGTGGTCGTCAATGCCTGACGATGAGATTCAGACGCAGCAGCTGGTCAATGAGGAACAGATCGAGTGCATGATCGGCAGCGTGACACTGCCCGTGCCGCCACGAAGCATGCGCATCAAACAGGCGCTGAAGATAGACGAAATCGAGATCAAGGGTCGCTCCGGCAAGGTGAAGCAGCCCGTGGGATTTCAGGATTCGGAGATCACCATCGAGCTTGAGATTTGCGACCGGGAGGAGGGCGGCAAGGTTGTCGAGACGGCACGCGAGCGGTTCGAGCAGGTACAGGGGCTTTTTCGACCGTCGCGGGAAGCGTTGCCGGTGCCGCAGGAGATCGTATCCACCCTGACCGACGCCTGCGGCATCCGGCAGGTGCTGATAAAGGAGATCGAGGTCCACGACAACGAGCTGGATTACATCTCCTGCACGCTGCACTTGACCGAGTTCGAGTCGGTGGAAAACCAGTTGAAGATGCAGGAGCAGCAGCAGGAGGCGGTGGTAAAAGCGGAAGCCAAAGGCGAGGAAGCCATCGCCGGCGATGCCAAGCTGAACGAAGCCCTCGGCAATCCCGAGGACGATTACCTGCGCCGCCGATATGAGCAAGGCAAGTCAGATGCCATGGGCGAGGAATATCCTAGCGAGGCACCCGGCGATGATACGGGGTGACTAAACTAAAAGCGCACAAAGGTCACAAAGAAATCCTTGGTGCTCTTTGTGAACTTTGTGTTTAAATCCGGCCTCACGCCTCTTTGAAATAGCCGATGCGGATCAGCTCCTGGATGAAGCTCTCGGCTCTGGCCTCGAAGTCCTCGCCGGAGATGGAGATGTCAACGCCGGAGCAGGACCGGATAAAGCGGGCGAGCTGTTCGAGGTAATCCTCGAGGGGGACGCCCCGCTCGAAGTATGCCTGGTCGCGCATCAACTGGACGATTTCGACGGCGCTGCCAGCGAAGACGGTGTCCTCGTTGACCAGTTCATGCTTGGTGGTTTGGGTTGTGGTCATGTCAATATCCTCCGAAATGTGAAGCCGCAGCGGCTCCGATGATGGTTCGAATGTATTCCTCCGGGATGCCCCATTGGCGGCAGCCGGAGAGGATGACTTCCAGGTAACCCTGGAATGGCGGTGAATAACCGTCGCGCCTGCTCATCTGATAGACGGTCGCTTGGATGGTCTCATCCCTATCTGTAACGACCTGCACCTGTCTGCGGGTGTAAAGCCGGGGATAGCCCTCGAAGCGGTCGAGAGTGCGCAGATGGTCGTTGGTGATTTCATATAAGGCGCCATAAACCTTGCTTCCAGCTGTGGTTTCGATGTCGGCTACGCCCCGGAAGACAAGGCGATGATCGGGCAGCACGGCTGTTCCCAACGGCTGGCAGCCGGGGCAGCGCAACTGCATACCGTGAAAGTCGAGGTTGACGCCGTAGGCGAAATAGATGATGGTTTCCTTTTTCATGCTGTCGTTTGAACCGGTTGTTCTTTGTTATTGGTCGGACGTCCATACCGCCAAGCGCTGTTGCCGGGCAGGTAGCGGGTTAGATGATATCTGGCGGTCTTGAATTCGTTCCCTTTCATGCCGAGCGTCGCCACCAGCCAGACCCGAAAGTTGAACTTGGGATTGTCGGTGGGAATCTTTCGGTGACTGGCGGCGCGGGAGTTGAGCGCCTTGGTGGACAGCGCCAGGCAGAATTGGACGTAGGCTTTGATCTTGCCGGCGTGCAGCGTCCCGTTGAAGTAGCGGAACTCGACGGTGCCGATCTCCCGCCAGCGGTTGTTGAAATTGAGTCCGTGGTAGCGGCTGCTGTGGTAATGCTCCGGATGCGGGGTGTATCGTCCATACCAGTATTCGTTGAGGCGGCGGTCGCTGCGCGGTCTGCGCCGGGCGACCTTGTCGATGAAGTCCGCCTCCATCGGGCGGGTGTAGCGGTATCTGCGATCCGACTGCACCTGCAGGGCATCGAAGATCAGGTCTTCGTTCTTATAGACCATCTTGGCGAGACGGGAGAGCGACTCCGGGGTGTGAGGTCCGGTGTCGATGTGGATGTGGACGGCGCAGGAGCGATGGGCGCTCGCCCCGCAGGATCTGACCTTGCGCACCACCTCCTGCAGCAGCGGGATGTCGATGTAGGTCAACACCGGCGTTACGACCTCGGAGCCGCGATGTCCGTTGACGATGTCGATGGAGGAGTCGTTCTTGATCGTCCACTCCCGCCCCTGCGGATCGGCGACGACGGTGGCGTCGAATCCGGGGCGGTACGTAGTGGTGACCGTCCCGCCTATCGCCTCGGCGACCGCTTGGGCAACCCGGTGGCGGGCGGCACCGGCGACCTCGATCTCGACGCCGAATTTCTGTTCCTGGATGGTTGCCATTGGGTTCCTTCAGTTAACCTGTTGTGTGCCAATGAGTTAATGTTCGCACCGAAGGTGCAGTGGGGGGACTCGGAAGTCAAGGCAACCGGTGAGGATAACTCATTTATTTCCAAGATGTTAGATGAACGCAAGGCTTGAATTCATAGGAGTTTGCCGAATTTGGCGGCAGGACAATCGCCTTATCTGAGCCCGGTCGTCGAGGTGGAGCTTGCCGAGCGGCAGGTGGGATGCCTTGTCGCCCGCCTCGGCGCGACCTCGGACCTGTGCGGAAAAGCCGACACCTGCGTCCTGCTGGTCGCCGATGGCAAGGGGGAGCTGGGAGGCACCGTCCGACGTGGCGATCCGCTGCTCATCCGCTGGGGATATGCAGGTGAGGATCTGACCGAGATATTCAGGGGCGTGGTTCGGGAGGTGGGGCTATCCGACCCGCTGGTCATCCGCGGGATCGACTACAACGCGATCCTAAACAGCAAGCGGATTAGAATGACCTTCGAAGGCGAGACCGCAGCAGGCATTATCCGAGGGGTGATGGCGGAAACGGGATTAGGATTGGACGTTGAAGATTGTGAACTCGAGATCGATCGGCTGCCCTTCTTCGACAGAACAGTGCGGGAATGCATCGACGCGGTGATCGACTTAGTTCGAAGGGAGACCGGAGACGAGTATTTCGATTACATCCGCGAGGGTGTCTTCTACTGGGGGCGGAAGGATAGTGCTCAAACACCCGTTCGATCTTCTAGAACCGGCGTCGACATCATTCGTATGGAACGGCTCGGGGATGGACTCTCCTTCATGGAAACCCTGGTTGTGCCGGTGCGCCACAGCGATGTGATCGAGGTGGACGGCGAGAGGTTCTTTGTCGTGAAGGCTGAGTTTCTGTGGAACGAGGGGGGACGGACGAGATTATGGTTTGAGTCGTGCTGAATTCCTTAAAGCGCCTCATCGAAATGGTGCGTCCCGATTTGTCGGCATATATGCGGTTCCCGGTCGAGGGGGAGGTAGTGGCGGTCGATTCAGCGGCATACACCTGCGAGGTGCAGCCGGTTGATCCGACAATGTCGCTGCTGCCGAAGTGCCGCGTGCTCTCGATCTGGGGAACCAAAACAACCAGGATTGTCATTCTCCCCACCGTGGGAGACAAGGTGATGATCGGCTTCGAGAACGGCGATCATACGCGCCCATACATACAAGGTTTCTTTCCGGATCAGGGACCGGAGGGAGTGCTGCTGGTCGAGGCGGAAAAGGCGAGAATCAAGATCGATCAGGCGGGCATGATTGAGGTTGAGACGGAGAGTGACATCGAGGTTTCATGTGTGAATTGCAAGGTGAGTGCGACCGGCAGTATCGAACTGGGCGATAACGGCGCTGGAGTGGTGACCGGCGGAACTGCGGGAACGCTGCCTGCCTGCTTCGTCACCGGAGCGCCGATTCCCTGCTCGGCGACGGTGAAAGCGAAAAGCTGAATGGATGTAAATGGATATAAAAATGGATATGGACTATGCCGCTGACCGGTGACGTGATCAAAGCTGCTATCCGGAACGTTGACAACATCGACGAGTTCTGCGACAAGCTGGCTTGTGCAATCGTGGACAACCTCGAAGTGAAGGTTCCGGCGGCACAGGTGATCGTTCAGGTGGCTGGAGGGAGCGGCGCTCCGGCAGTCGGAACGCCCAACCCGGCTGCCATCGACTGCGAGGTCAAATGACACGAGACCCGAATCTGGGAACGGACATTCTCTTCGACGAGGAGGGCGACCTGGCGGTGAGTCGCACCGGTGATCTGGTTCTTGCAGTTGGGCGTGACTGCCTGCTGCAGGACATCCGCGACCGGCTGGGGACCCTGCCTGGCGATATGTTCGCGCATACGGATTGGGGCTGCGGCATCGGCAGGTTGCTGGGAGCATTGGATACGCCGCTCAACCGGGCGCTTGCCATCCGCTATATCCGGCACGCGCTGGAATCCGATCCCCGGGTGGAGGACAACACGATAACGATTACGCCGCTGATATTCACGCCGGAAGAGAAGCGGTTCGAGATTCGCTTCACACCGGTCGGAGCCGTATTGCAGGAGGTTCTAACATGGGACATATGATTACTCACCACAAAGCGCACAAAGATCACAAAGGATTCTTTGTGTTCTTGGTGGTCTTTGTGTTTAAAAGGTCGCTCCTATGATTAAAACCCTCGCTGAAATCCTTGACGATCTGATGTCCGAACTGGTCACCCGCACTCCCTTCACCAACCTGCACCCTTCGGCTGCGATTCGGGGGCTGCTGGAGGTGATCGCCAAGGTTGTCGCTGATCTCTACGGTTTGGTGAAGGCGGTGATGGGGCAGTCATTCGTTCAGACCGCCGCGGGTGAGTGGCTCGATCTGAAAGTGCGGGAGATGGGAATCACCCGCAAACCAGCAGTCAAAACGCGGGTCTATCTGACATTTTCAAGGAATGCACCTGCCGAACAGAACATCACCATCCCCGCCGGAACTATCTGCAAGTCGAGGAAGGACAATAGCGGCAATGACTATCGCTTCTTGACGCTGAACGAGGAGGTGATGGAAGTGGGACAGACTGAGGCGGTGGTCGAATCGGAGGCTGAGCAGCCGGGCACTGGATGGAACGTCGGGCAGGAGACGATCACACGCATGGTCACCCGGGTCACTGGCATCGATGCGGTCACGAACGCCGTCGGATACCTGATCCGCGAGGGGAGCGACCCGGAATCAGATGAACAGCTCCGGCAGCGCGCCATCGGCACCTGGGAGACTCTGGGACTTGGAGGCACGCGGGAGGCTTATAGGACTTGGGCGCTGTCAGTGCCGGGGGTGATCGCGGCTTCAGTGCTGGTCGATTTCCCGTTCGGTCCGGGCACAGTCGGAGTGGTGATACTTGGTGAAAACGGCGCTCCCACGCCGGAATTGATCAATGAAGTTCACCAGTATATCAAGGCACGCAAACCGTTGACCGCCGACGTGCGGGTGCTGGCTCCGGAAGTTGTTAGCATTGACCTGGCGCTTGAGGTAACTCGCTATGCGGCTGCTGCGCAAAATTTTGTCGACACATCCGTCCGGGAAGTGGTCGGGGAATACACGAGGCAGCTACAATTAGGCGAAGGATTGGTGTTAGCCCGGTTGATCGACAGGGTGATGGACATCGACGGCGTTTACAATGTCAGGATCGTTTCACCAACTGCTGATATCCCTATCGGCGTGGATCGGTTTCTGGTGGTGGGCGAGCTCGAGATCACCCATCGCATCAAGGGACGCAGCTACCAGGACGGCGGCATCGATGGCAGCGGCGGTGACGAGACAACAGAGAGTGCACAGATCATGGACGTAAACCGGGAGCTTTTCGGAATTGAGTAGTGTGATTGGAAAATATTTATGGTGGTTGTTACCGGCAGTTCGGAAGCGGAAGGACAAGGACAGGTTGGTTCTTTTCGGACTTCTTGATTCGGTCGGCACGGTGCTGGACGAGCTGAAAAGGACGATTCTCACTGCCCGGCTACGACGCTACTTCTTAGTGCGGGAGGCAAGCGATCCATATTACGGATCGCCTGAGCGCTCAACAGATCTTGATATGCATTCCCTGGATCGAGGTCTGCGTCGATTGCCTGGTGAAAGCGACGCCTCCCTGCTGGAGCGGATCACCACTCTACCCTATCGCAACCGATTCCTGGGGACCAAGACAGAGATGAAATACCTGATCGAGGATATCTTCGGGCTCTCCTGCGATCAGGTGGTGGAATGCTATGCCGACGACCTGGCGTGTATCATTCACGCCGAGGTCGATCAGACTGCTGAGGCGGAGGTCAATATCTCTCACGTCTTCGACGTTGAGGAAGTAGATGGATATGAAGCTTACCGACAGACGCGGGTTTATTCGCGGGACGATCTGTCGCAGGCGTTCCACTTCTGGGTGAGTATCTCCAATCCGGAGGGCGTTGAGTTCGACCCGGAGGTAGTCGTCGAGGCCATCAACGCACAGAAGCCAGCCCACACCAGGGCGGTGGTGCACTTTACGGACTGATTATGCAGAAGCTCAAATACTTTTCAGGCATAAAACCGACGGTCGAGGATATTGAGTTCGACCAGGATGGCAAGGAGCGCGCTACTCTCGACCGGCAGCGGGAGATATTTTCGGATGGGGTGGTGACCGGTCTGCAGCTGATGGAAGAGGGCGGTGTTTATACCATTCTGCCAGGCGTGGGATATGCCGCAGGCGAGAGGATCGAAGTCCCTGAAGCGACCGAGGTGGCAATCACAACCACGGAGCAGCCCCGTTTCGTATTCCTGAAACACCAATCCGTTCTCACCCATCCGGTGCAGCACTTCGTCACCGGCGAGGCCCATAATATCTACCAGTCGGACGGATTCGCCATCGAGGTGCGTGATTCGGATGAGGTTACTGCGGGCGAGCTTCTGATCGCTGAAGTCTCCACAGCCGGTATCATCGACCGCCGGCAGTTCATTCAACTATCTGTCGACAACCGCATCCACGAGCCCAACCATGACACCGGCACTACTGCACCCGAGTTCAGGATCGGAGTCGGGGATCAGGCTCATCCCGATGGATTGCGCGTCCTGACCGAGAGCCCGGTTCCCAAGCCACCGCTGAACGTCCGTATCACCGCCATTCTGCCCGATTTCAGAAAGGAGATGGGTGTTCCCGCGGTCGATGCACCGGAACTGTCGCCCAATGCTGGCAGGTCGTCCGGGATGGCGCGGGTATTCTTCGCTTGGGACTACCGGGATATCATCGGCGAGAGCGTCTCGTCCGACACCTTCCGCATCGACAATCCAGGCTATTCGTTCATTGCCAATCGGCTTAAAGGCTATTACCTGACCTTCGCTTCAGGGGAAGAGTTTCTGATCACCGGCAACCAGGCGACGGAGGACGGTCACACCCTGGTCACGGTTCTCGGCAATCTCAACGGTCTATCGGCTTCGACTCATCCGGCGGTGATACACCCCGGCGTGACGGAGTATCGCTTCACGGCGATCCCTGTAATGGTCGACGAGGATACTGCGATCATCATCAATCCCAACCTGCCGCCGCCTCCGATCGTCACGTTGCCGATTGAAACCGATCAGCGCTTTGAAGGAACGAGCCGATTGAACGCTTCGCCGGTGGCAGCGGACTGCATGCTGCGGCTGCCGTTGGGTTCTCACTATGTGTTCCAGGTCCAATCCGTTCGGCATCAGGCGGTGTCGACACACAAGGTGATGGGCGCCGGTGCTTTTACATGGCGGGGGCAGCAGATCCCCTATTCCTATCCCTTCCTCGTGGCTCTGCCGAGGTTGGACGATGCTTCGCTCAGCCTGGAGGAGCTGCCGGATGGCAAGGGTTTCGTCGTGACGGTCGACGGCTGGGAGGAGGCGGATCTGCTGGAATACGGCTGGATGCGAGTGGACGAAACCGAAGGCGAGGCTGTTGACTTCAGCAATCCGGATCACCATCCCGGAGTGACGACAGGCAGGATTATCAAGATACTGGTGCTGGAGGATTTTCTGGAGGTCATCGCCAATCCGAGTAATGCCACTCAACTCATCAACGTAACCACAGGATTGCCGATAGTGGGCTCGCGCCTGAGTCCGATCCGCAACCGCTATCTCTTTGCCGTCCGACCGCTGATTGGCGGGCAGGTGGTAGGTGATCCTGTGTCTGCCGAGGTCACACTCGAGGTCGATCCCTTCGCCGGTCAAGCGCCGGTCGTCAGGGCGATTCAATCCTTGACCGAAAACCTGGACAATCTGAACAAGACCGTCCGCAACTATGACGCCATCCGCCAGGCGCAAGTCTCAATGGTCGAAGATCAGCTCCTGACCCTCAACTCGCAGTTGACGGAGGGACAGCATTACAGCCGCTTCGACCTGTCTGCGAACGTGACGCTACCATTCCCCGAGGCAGGTGACGTGCCGCTGTTGGGGCGCGACGAAGCCGAGGAGGCTTACCAAGTCTTCGACCTTGATCCCGAGCTTACCGATCAGACCTTCGAGCACGATCTGGGGCATCAGAACTACATCGTCCAGGTGCGCAACGCGGACGGCAATATCGTCGACGCCGAGGTCGATCTGAACGACTATGACGTGGTGGTGCGCCTGGCGGAGCCGATGGCGGGCACGGTGATCGTGGTCAATGCTGAAAAACTGTCTTAAAACTGGAGGTAATACATGGCGACAAAACGCGTGAACGCAAATCTTGAGGTGGCTGGCGAGGTGACCGCTGCCGGTGAGAACCTCAGCCAGAAGATCGAGTACCTGGAGCATCTGATTCCGGAAGCTCCACTGCCGCTGGAAGGGTTGGAGTTTGAGAACGTTTCCAGTGGCGTGCGGACCGGCGGTCTGGCTGATGACGGCGTGGTCGAACAC
>MWJR01000299.1 GCA_002127415.1 Calditrichaeota bacterium AABM5.125.24 | reverse complement strand
GGGCCCCGATGAGCTGACCTTTCTGGCCAACCCACGCTATCGCCGCTGGCTGTCTGAATGTCGGGCTGGGGTTATAATTGTCGATGAGCACGAGAAAATCCCGGAGCGGATGACGCGGATCCTTTCGGATACGCCCCACCGGGAGTTTCGCCGAGCGCTCGGCATCCTTTATCCAGCCGTGGCTCAGGGGGTTCCTGAAGGGATCCATCCAACGGCAGTCATCGACCCTGCTGCCTTCCTTGATGAAGATGTCAGGATAGGAACGCATGTTGAGGTGGCTGCAGGTGCCAGAATCGGTGCGGGGTGTGTTATCTTTCACGGTGCTTACATCGGCCGGGATGTGATAATAGGGGAGACCTGCATCATCGGCGTGGGGTCTGTTCTAAGGCACGAAGTCCGGCTCGGCAACCGGGTGATGGTCGGTGACGGTTCGGTGATCGGTTTCGACGGCTTCGGCTATGTTTCTGACACAGACGGCTACCAGAAAGTGCCGCAGGTGGGAACGGTTGAGATCGCCGATGACGTTGAGATCGGCGCCGGCTGCTGCATAGACCGCGCTGCCATCGGCTCAACCCGCATCGGCCGCGGCTCGAAGCTCGATAACCTGATCCAGGTCGCCCATGGCGTTCAAATCGGCGAGGATACTGTCATCGCCGCTCAGACCGGCATATCCGGCTCGGCTCGCATCGGCTCTCGGGTGATGATGGGGGGGCAGGTGGGGCTGGCCGGTCACATCGAGATCGGCGACGGGATGATAATCGGCGCCCGGGCTGGCGTCACCAAATCGGTTGACATCAAGGGGATGGTTTCGGGATATCCAGCCAGACCACAGATTGAGGCCATGCGGATCGAGGCCTCTCTAACGCGCCTGCCGGAGCTGTTGAAGAGGGTCAAGGCGCTGGAAGAGCGGCTGAAGAAAAGTTCCTGAGTTCCTGACTGGATTATCCGGTAGGGGCGCGATCCCTGCTCCTGTCCCTGCGAAAGCAGGGATTCGCAGGGACAGGCTTATCGCGCCGGCAGTGAGATGAAACCAGGGTTGCGGGAAACCCGGGCCACCCAAGGACCTGAATTATAGAAGCTTGTGGATTAAGATATGAGCGCGAAATCGGATGTTGTCTTGCGCGAACTGCGTAGCGGGTTGAATATGCTGTATGGTAAACGGCTGCTCAAGTTAATGCTCTTTGGTTCGCAGGCAAGGGGCGACGAAGAGCCTGGCTCTGATATAGATGTTCTGGTCATTCTGGAAGGGGAGGTCAATCCCTGGAAGGAGATAACGCGAACCGGGCGGGTAACTGCTGCTATATCATTAAAATACGATGTGGTAGTCTCCTGCGTATATATGCCTGAGGATCGCTTTATATCGGAACAGAGCCCCTTGTTATTAAATGTCCGCAAGGAAGGAATTGCCTTATGATACCCGAACAGGCTGCACTGTTGCGGAAAGCCCGTTACAGCCTGCGCGGTGCACGGTTGATGGCGGATGATGGACTGTATGACTTTGCGGTATCAAGGGCGTATTACACGATGTTCTATGTAGCTGAAGCGTTCCTGCTGGGGAAGGAACTTGCCTTTTCCAAGCATTCTGCCGTCATCTCTGCCTTCGGGCAGGAGTTCATCAAAACCGGGATCATTCCCCCAAAATTCCACTCTTATTTAATCGAAGGGCAGGACAGGAGAAACATAGGGGATTATGACGTCGCTCCAGGTATAACGGAGACTCAAGCCGGTGAACAGATTGACAAGGCTGAGGAATTTCTGGAATTGGCTGAGGAATTGATCGGTGATATCTCAGGTGAAGGTGATTAGGGGGCCAGTCCGGCAGTTGCCGGATCGTGCCCTGAGTGCGAGGAAACCCGGATTGCGGGAAACCCTGGCCACCCATCAGAAAAAAAATATACCTGGTAATGCCTGAAAGACTTAAACACCGGATCATCGACGCGTCCGGGATGGAGCGGACGCTGACACGGCTGGCGCACGAGATTCTGGAGCGGAACCGCGGCCTTAAAGGGCTGGCCCTGGTCGGCATCCGCACCCGGGGGGCGCCACTGGCCGAGAGACTGGCCGGGATCATCTCCGCTATAGAGGGGAAGAAGACCGTTCCGATTGGCATCCTTGACATTACCCTCTACCGCGACGATTACCTGAACGCTCTGAAGACCCCGCAGGTCAGGGCTACGGAGATCCCGTTCGAGCTTAACGAGCGGAACGTGGTGCTGGTCGATGATGTTCTGTTCACCGGAAGAACCGTCCGGGCCGCTATCGATGCCCTGCTCGATTACGGTCGGCCGGCCCGGATACAGCTCAGCGTTCTGGTTGACCGAGGCCACCGTGAAATGCCTGTCCAGGGTGACTTCGTAGGCAAGAAGGTGGTGACGTCGCCGGGGGAGACGGTTAAAGTCAGGCTCAAAGAGATCGACGGGGTGGATGAAGTGGTGTTGGTTGAGGAGGGTGAAGATAGTTCTGGACACAGCTCACATTAATGGGGTCACTTTATAGTAGACGCCAAATCAACTCACTTTGAAGGAGGACGGGGCTCCGCACCCGTCCATCAACTGTTCGAGTATTCACAGGGACAGGTCAGGAGACCTG
>MWJR01000298.1 GCA_002127415.1 Calditrichaeota bacterium AABM5.125.24 | reverse complement strand
GCCACACCTCCAGTTTTAGCGGGAGTGACATGTGCGAAAAGCATAAAATACAAGTATAAAATGAACCCCTTAATATGAGCCATGTAGCTGATACTTGTCATTGCGAGGCGCGAAGCGCCGAAGCAGTCTTATATACTAAAATTGCTTCGCTTCGCTCGCAATGACAGTAATTATGGTTTCGAGTCTCTATTTATCATTCATCGCTCATCATTCATCTTCCACCACGATATCGAGCGGCAGCGACGGCGGGACGACCAGCTCCCTGCGGATTGCCACATCCTGACCCTGCAGCGTCGCGCTTAACCGGCAGGTTCCGAACGGCAGGTTTGTGAAGCTGTAGTAACCCCCCGGGTCGCTGGTCAATTCGATGAGACGTTCATCCACTTTAAGCTGAAGCGAAACCCCGGGAACACCTGCACCGTCCGCCAGGCTGACCACGCGGCCGGAGATGGATGGGTAGTCTATGGCTGCCGCTGCGTTCACGATGCCGTAGCCTCTTGTCCAGTCGGGGCTCCAGGACTGATCGGCTGTGGCCCGGATTGCTTCGATGACCAGCTCCGCCGGCCAGTCAGGATGCGCCTCAATGACCAGAGCGACCACGCCGGCGACTATCGGACAGGCCAATGAGGTTCCGCCCCAGCGGGCATAGAGGCTCCAGGTGAGGGGCGCCACGCAGGCCACGTTTCGACCCATCGCCGCCACGTCAGGCTTGATGCGGCCGTCCGCCGAAGGACCCCGCGAGGAGAAGCCCACCACAACACCGGACGAATCAACCGCCGCCACCGCCAGAACATCCGGAGCATCGGCTGGAGCGCCGATGGTTATGGCTCCCGGTCCCCCGTTTCCGGCGGAGTTGCAGATCACCACTCCGAGCTCGAAAGCCCGTCCGGCTGCCCGGCTCACCAGCGGGGTTGAACCGTCGAGATCGGAGGCTCGATACCAGGCTCTGTAAGAGAGCGAGCTGGTCACCACATCTGCTCCGAGCCATTCCAGCCACTCGATCCCGGCCACCCAGTAGTCCTCCTCGATGCGGGTCTCAGACCCGGTCAGCTCGGTCTTTGCCACAGCTGCCGCAGCCCGGGGCGCTATGCCGACCAGATGCCCCGGATCGTATCCGACTATCACCGACAGACACGCTGTTCCATGATTGGCCTGGCCAAGCGGATCGGTAAGCGGATCCCAGGACGGATCCGGGTCGTCGAAGATGAAGTCATACTGCGCCACCAGTTCAAGGCCGGCGAAGGCTCGGTGGTTGAGGTGGAATCCGGTGTCGAGAGCCCCGACCAGAACACCCGCGCCGGTCAGGCCCCTGAGGTGGGCTTCGATCACCCCCACCTGTTCAGCCTGACGCAGCGACGGGCCATACGCCCCCAGGGGAACCCGAGGGTTCCCCGTCCAATTCCACGGATCCCGGAACTCAGAGGGTGGTATCGGAGTGGTCTCAACCAGTCCTACTGCGTCACGCTCGAAGCTCGCCACCGGCTCCAGTCCGACCACAAATTCCAGGTCGAGCAGGGCTGCCAACG
Organism: Calditrichaeota bacterium AABM5.125.24; assembly: GCA_002127415.1. GTDB lineage: Bacteria > Electryoneota > AABM5-125-24 > Hatepunaeales > Hatepunaeaceae > AABM5-125-24. Next base: position 1,100 of record MWJR01000298.1, on the reverse strand, counting down.
CGGTCGGAGCCGCCTCGACGCTGGCGGCGTTTAACCAGCGCGAAACCTCGACCACATCGACCCCTGAGCTCTGCAGCTTCTCGATGTATCCCGGATGAACCGGCAGGTCGGATCCGCTGAGGTCAGCCCCAGCCTTGCGACGACGTGCCAGCGACCGCTCAGGCCAGCAGGAGCGAAGCCCGTCCATACGGATGGCCTCATCGGCTGCGGTTAGCCCCTTGTCCCTGAGGAAAACCCAGTAGCGCGCTGATCCTTCCGTCCGTTCAGGCGGATAGACGGTTATAGCTAAGCAAAAGATCAGGAGATAGCGTGATAATTTTGCCTGAAGGTCGGACACTCTTGTCCGACCTGCATAGCAAGTAGGTGCGGCACTCTTGCCGCGCATTTGCCCGACAGGAGTGTCGGGCCTACCAAGGTGGAGCCTGATGCCGGTATTACTCGACACGGGAGAGGATCCGGATGCCGCCGTCGGGGGTGTTCACCGCGATGCGGTCGCCGGTGGGGTCGAAGTGGGGGTTAAGGCCGTAGTCCGCAATCCGCAGCTCTTCCGGACCGTCGCGATGCAGCCACAGCCCGACCCAGCAGCCTCTGGACATCCTGAGGAAAGCCACCTGCCCGCCGGCGGCATCGGGGGCTGGATAGCCGGCCCACGATGTGAGCGAGTCAGAGCGGAGGATATCACCGTCGAATGTGATCCGCCAGAGGTCCCCCCGCAGCGTGCCGCTGATATAGTGGTTGACCACACAACACAGCGCCCGGCCGTCCGCCGACCATTCCCACTGCACCGCCCCCGGTTCGGTGGCATATTGAGCCTGGCCGCCCAGGCTCTGCACCATCAACTGACCCTCGATCTCCCCGTCGCCGTAGGCAAGCCGGTCACCCTGAGGAGAGCAGACCGGTCTGTAGCCATCAACCACATAGGTCAGCTCGCCTGAATTAAGATGCAGACGGTAGATGCCCGGTGCCCCTTCAGCCGGATGGTCGATGCGGATTGCGACTGCCTCCCTGTCTGAGAACCAGCTCACATCTCTGCCGCGATCAAGGGCCCTGGTGACAGTATCACCCGGAACATCCACGATCCACACCCCGCTGTTGGGCGC
>MWJR01000092.1 GCA_002127415.1 Calditrichaeota bacterium AABM5.125.24 | reverse complement strand
CTCTGCGGCAAGGCGGACGCCCCCGTCCGCCATTCAAGTTAATAACTTGAATGGCGGACGGGGGCGTCCGCCTTGCCGGATTCAACATTGTCGGACAGCCTGGCAGGCGGGAATCCAGACAAGCAGCAACTCGTCTGGATACCGGCCCCCTGCTTTCGCAGGGGCATGCTTCGCCGGTCCGACAAGTGTCTACAATAAAGTGACCTGATTAGTAAATGACGGAAATGGAAAGATTGCTCCTTTGATAGTTGAAGCATTAAAGAACTATGAGATGAAGCCGGTCCTATGGAGTGCACGCGATCAGGTGCGGGATGAGTTGGCATCTTAATGAAAGTTAATTAGCGAAAAAAAATGAAGTGCCTATACTGCGGTCATTTTGAGGACAAGGTCGTGGACTCCCGGTCGATCAAGGAGGGAGCGGTGATCCGTCGGCGGCGGGAGTGTCTCGGCTGTGGCCAGCGTTTCACGACCTACGAGTACATCGAATTTACCCCCCTGGTGGTGCGCAAGCTGGACGGTCGCAACGAGGGGTTCGACCGTGGCAAGTTGAAGCGTGGTGTTGTTATCGCCCTGGCCAAGCGGCCGGTATCGCCCGAGGAGATCGATAGGCTGGTCTCGGAGGTCGAGGAAAGATGCCACGAGCTTGGTCGTCAGGAGGTGACGTCCGGTGACATCGGCGAGATTGTGATGGAGAAGCTGCGACGGCTCGACGAGGTGGCCTATATCCGCTTCGCTTCGGTGTATCGCCGCTTCGAGGACGTGGGCGGGTTCCGGCGGGAGATCGACCGGATTCATGTGCGCCCTGGTCGTAAGGTGAGCGCTTCATCGGGCTCAAGCCATTCAGATCCCGAGTGAATACCAGCCCTGATGAGGCTGAACAGGCCCGCTTCGAGCGGTTTATACAGAAGCGGGATGAGTCGCCCGACAACGATTCCGGTCGCGGGCCTGAGAGCCATCTGCCGGAGGAGCTACGGGGGCTGAACTGGGGGGGCCTGCTGATGAACTTCATCTGGGGGCTGGCGATGCGGGTGCCTTATACCTGGCTCTGTCTGGTTCCATTCTTGGGATTTGTGTTTCCCGTGGTGATGTGGGTCAGAGGGAACGAATGGGCCTGGAAGTTCCGGCGCTGGGATTCTGTCGAGCATTTCCGCCGCGTTCAGGAGAAATGGGCGGTGGTCGGGCTGGTGCTGGTGGTTGTCCTCGGGATATTAACAGTAGCTCTTACTGCTTGGGTGGATCGTATGCTTAAGCAGTTGACCGCTGGTTATTGGATTCCTGTTTAGAATACACATAGGGCCCGATTCGTTTACGGGTCGAACTTAAAACAAGCTTATAATAAGTGGCCAGGTGTCAGGCGGAGACGCCTGGCGCCACGCTTTGGTTTCTTGGATTGAGAACACTATAAATTGGGTGTTAGCGGTTTGATCGGCCCTCGGGACAGCGACCTCATCGGACGTCCTAATCAGCCGGCGCTTGAGCTTCTGGTCTGGGTCGCATATTCAGTCGTGGCGGTCAGCTTCACCTATCCACTTGTGTTGCATCTGACCGACCGGCTGCCAGGGGTAGGCACCGATGCCTATCAGCTTTTCTGGGTCGCCTGGTGGGACGGATGGTCTTTGCTGCGCCCGGGTCTGGATACATTTCACTGTCCGCTGGTCTTCTATCCGGATGGAGCTCACCTGAACGGCGAGCCACTGCCGTTCGGTCTGGCTTTCGGGCTTCTGTCCCTGCTGTTGCCGACGGTTCTGACCTTTAACCTGCTCTATCTTTTCCAGTATGTCTTTGCCGCCTGGGGCTGCTACCGGCTGGCGCTCTATCTCTGGGGCCGTCGTGATGCAGCGTTTGTGGGCGGTTTGATATTTGGCTTCAGCCCCTATATGCTGGTGCGCGGCACCGGGCACCTCAGTCTGATGAACACCGGCTTCGTGCCGCTGGCGGTTCTGGCCTGCCTGTGGTTGGTGGACGGCGGACGCTTCCGGTTGGGACGAGCCGTGGTAGCGGGAGTTCTGCTGGGGTTGACTGGACTGTCGAGCGCCTACTTCACGGTCTTCCTCGGCATCTGGCTGGTCGGTCTGACGGTTTTCTTGGCTATGAAGGGCCGCCTGCGACCCGTGCTGTCCGGGTTGGTTGTGGCAGCGGCTGTTATGGTGGTGGTGATATCCCCCCAAGTGTGGTCGATGCTCAAGGCCGCAGCGTCGGGTTATTATCTGAAGGTCAGCACGCTGGGCTCGGCTTACCTCTCCTCGGTTGACCTGTTCGGTGTGATTGTGCCGCCCGGGATGCATCCGTGGTGGGGGGATTGGTCGCGTCAGGCGCTGAGGTTAGTGGGTGGCGGCGCAATCGAGCGGACGGCCTATCTGGGGATTGTAGTAATCCTGCTGGGGTTGTTGGGGTGGCGTCGTTACCGCGAGCGGTTGTGGACGAGCTGGATAGCAGTCTGGACGGCCGGTGCCTGGCTTCTCAGTCTGGGGCCATTTCTGCAGGTCGCCGGTAAAATGACCTTCATACCACTGCCGGGGCTGGCATTCGTAGTCGTGCCCATTCTGAAAAACGCCAGGTCTTCAGGGAGATGGACAATGCTGGTTACCCTCGGTGTAGCGCTGCTGGCGGCGGGGGGGATTAAGTG
>MWJR01000297.1 GCA_002127415.1 Calditrichaeota bacterium AABM5.125.24 | reverse complement strand
CGCAACTACTTTAGGGGCGAATATGTGTCCTATGCCGCTGCATAGTAATGTCATCTATAATCTGACCCCATTAATAAATTAGCCAAGGAGAAATATGCAGATTGGTTTGATAAGTTTACCTTAGATAAGCGACCAGTAACTTTATTTACAATCATAGGCAATACTCCAGTTGCGGGCGTTACACTTCAAAGGATTTACTCACTTCAAAGCGCACTTGATTTTGCACCGATGTTACACGACAAGTCAAGTCTGACAGGTGTGCCTCAATACGCGGTGTATCTTTTACACAGACTATACGACGAAAACATGTCTCTTGAAAATCTGATGTCGCTTGCTGCTTACTTAATAACTGAGACCGGTACTCAAGACCCGAAGGTTGGAGGACCTGTCAATATGGCTACTGTGACAGAACCAGATGGATCTAGAATCGTCCTTAGTGAAGAAATAGAAGATATTTTGAAAAGAAACGAAGAAACAAGTAGGAAACTTAAAGAGTTCTTTTTCCCAAAGCAAGGTGATTGATATGTATCCAAATAGAGTAGAAAAGGTGGCACCGAATGCCTTCTTTGTCTATCAATCTGGAGTTACACTTACAAGCATCGTTCATTATGACCCGAGAACTACTCAGGTTCATTTACACGATGATATTAATTTCCCTGAATCACCAGAAGATAGATATCAAGATGTGGATGCCGATGAATCTGAATCCAAGGGGCATTCCCCACAACAATAAAATCCATTTAATTCAACAGCTTTATATTCATACCTACCTCCACATGGTCGTGCACCCTAAAGTCTGATGTGTCCAACATAGTAGGCGAAATTAAGCCCGTCCACCTAACACCCGCAAGATCAACACGTAACACCAACTGAAGAGATACGGGTCTTACAGACCGGTGGAGTGGTTTGTAGAGATTCGATATTGACCTGCCGGATTATATTCATTATCTTTCAATATGTATCCACCTGCCGGTTGACCCGGTGAATCAAGCGCGAGGAAGTGATATGAAGATGCCACGCAGCCTCGTTTTAGGCCTGGGTGTGGCTTTAGTGCTGTCCCTGCCACAGGTTACCGATGCGGCGACCCAGAGGGACGTCGTCGGCTTCTGGACCCACCAGCTCCACCCGGGCTGGAGCCTGGTCACCTTCCCGGTGCTGCCGGATACCCCGACGCTGCAAGCGGTCATCGGTGACGCTCTGGGCAGGGTCGAGATCGCCACCTGGGACCGGAGGATCGGAAGCTACCGCTGGGCGAGCTACGACCCTGAGACCGGCGGATGGACCGGGAACCTCTTCATCCTCGACCGCGGCACAGCCTACTGGATTAACCTGCCGGAGGCGGACGGCGCCCGTAGTCTGGTCGTCACCGGTCATCCCGAGGTCTATACCCGCTTCCGCTGGTCGAAACTCGCCCCGGGTTGGCAGTATTATTCGCCGACCTTCGGCCGGGCGCAGGGGTTGAACGAATTCCCACCTGATCAGAGAAATGACCTGCTGGTGACGTGGAACCGGGAGCGTCTCCTCTTCGAGCTGACCGAGGCCACCTCCGACCGGCAGTGGCACGGCAGCGGCTTTGACCAGTTCGACCCCGATCGGGCCTACATCGTCTATCTGAACCGACGGGCCCCACGTCGGGTCGGGCCTCCGACGGAGCTGGAATATCTCTATAACCGGATGCAGGAGAAGCAGCGGGGCGCAGTTGTGATGAGTGAAGACGATGATGACCCTGTGGAGTATATGCAGCCACCCTGGCCGCTGGTGGTCGGGAACCGGGGCGGCGTGCCGGTCCGGTATCAGGGCGGCGAGTCCTGCAACGGCGGTTTCACGGTGCAGGTCGTCCGGGAGAAGCTCAGGATCGGCATCGGGGGGAAGCTCGAGCCTTACCCTGAGGAGGTCGCCGAATACCTCATCGCCCCCGGAGAGGCTGAAACCGGCTGCTTCAGGCTGGCGCTGACCGCCGGTGAAACAGCAGAGTTCCTGAATCCTGGCGACCGGGTCTATCTGATGGTGGTTCATCAGGGGGGCGCATCGACCCGCTCCACCTCTTTTGAGGTTCCGCTTGCCGAGCGATTCATCCCTGACCTCGATTTCCCCGACCCGCTGTCGACCCCGGGCGAGAGGCCCGCTGCGCCGACCGAATTCACACTCGGGAAACCTTACCCGAACCCCTTCAACGACCGCTTCCGGATCGAGGTTTGCCTGCCTGAAACAGCGCCTCTGAAGTATGTCCTGTATGACCTTCGCGGCCGGGCCGTGCTGATAAACGAACGACCCCTCTCAGCGGGAACCCACCGATTGACCATAAACGCCGGAGACCTGTCGGCAGGTATATATTTCCTTGAAGTAAAAGCCGGCTCACTCAGGGGACTGGTCAAGGTGGCCTATATCAAGTAGAATGAATACTCCATTTACCGAGAGTAAATACCATATAAATTGCGCCGGTTTCCTTGAAGACCGGCGCTTTTTTCTGATATTACTAAGGGGGCATTTTATAGTTGACATTGAGCTCTGTCATTCCGACGCAGGTCGGAATCCAGACAAGCCCGAATTCGTCTGGATACCGGCCCCCTGCTTTCGCAGGGGCATGCTTCGCCGGTATGACAAGTGTCTACAATAAAGTGCCCTGATTA
>MWJR01000296.1 GCA_002127415.1 Calditrichaeota bacterium AABM5.125.24 | reverse complement strand
GTCCATTCCCCGCCAGTGGAGAGCCAGGCAGCCGTATTTCTGCTCAAGTCGCTGGCCATAGCCGGTCTCTTGCGCCCGTTCCAGAGCCGCCTTCAGCCCCTTGTTCACTCCATCCTTCAGCGGGATGCGTTCCAGGCGACCGTCTGGCGTAAGTCGTTCCAGCCCGTGCGCGCCCCAGACATCAGGCGGCCGGGAGAGATCAAGCAGTCTCAGCAGCTCCCGACTGGGGCGCCCGGTGACCATAACCACCCGACAGCGGGTGACGATGATGCCCTCCAGCGCCTCCCGCACACCCGGATAGGGCAGAGCCAGCTCGCGCCGAACAGTGAACGGCGCCAGGGTGCCGTCGTAATCAAGGAACAGTATCCGATGTCTCGCGCCGGCCAGCCTCGTCCAGAACCGTTGCAACAGCGGCGACGAAGCTACTTCCACATCCAGACCTCGAGCCGCTCGCCCTCCCCACCAATCATCATACCCAGCATCAGCGCCAGATATTCCCTCAGATGACGGGTCAACAGGAAGTTCTCCTTGGCATACCGTCGGGCCCGTTTCCCCATTTCAAGCAATCGGTCGCGGTGATGAAGCAGGTATCTGATGCGCAGGGCGGCTCCTTCCGGCGTCTGGACCAGGAAGCCGGTGTAGTGGTTAATCACCTGCAGCCGTATCCCGCCGGTATCGCCGCCGATGACCGGTTTGCGCTTCCACATAGCCTCGGTGACCGTGAGCCCGAACCCCTCCTTGATTGACTTCTGGAGCACGATGTCGGCTGCTCGCTGGAGTGCATTGATGGTGCGGTGAGCGTCGGCGGGCAGCTCCAGGACGTGAATGTCAGAATCGCCCTCCGCCGCACGCCGGACTTCGCTCAGCACCGCCGCTCCTTCCGGGTCGTCGGTGGCGCTTCCTCCGGCCAGAACCAGCTGCAACGGGGTCAGCTTCTTGGCCAGCCGGTAAGCCTCGATGACGCCCAGCGGATCCTTGAACTGGTCGAAGCGTGAGACCTGCAGGATGATGGGACGGTCGGGGTCGAGACAGAACTGCTTATATACCGCCTGAATCTCCTCCTCCGGCAGGTCGATGTTCTTCTCGGCCAGCGGGTCGATGCTGGGAAGGATGAGATATTGGGGATGAGGCAGTAATTGGGTAAACTCAGGCAGGGAGAAGATGCTGGCGTCGTAAGGGGTGATCCACTGCTTGAGATAGCGCCATACCGGTCGGTAGGGTCGGCTGAGGTCGATGTGACAGCGCCAGATCCACTTCCCCTTCCGGTTGGGGCAGAGCTTCAGGAATGGCGCCGGCTGGGGGTCGTGGATGAACACGATGTCCGCCTCCTCCAGCAGCGGCCTGAGCTGTTCTACGTTGCGGGCGTTGGTGTCCTCAAACACCTTAAGCAGACTGTCCGACAGCCCGACCTGCTGACCCTGCAACCCGTTGTGAAAGCCCTTGGTGCACTGATAAAAGTCGGATTCACCGGTGATGACCTCCCAGTGGACATCGAGTCCGAGCGATTCCATCAACGGCACCAGCTTATGAAGTATCTCCGCTACACCTCCTCCCTCACGGGTGGAGTTGACGTGCACCACCTTCAGCCCCTTCAGAGGGTTGGCCAGTTGCCTCAGGTGATCGATCACATCCTGTCCAGCCACCCGGCCGTATTGATCAAGCAGGTCGCTCATCTGCCGTCCCCCTGACCGAACTCCTCGAACAGTATGTCGAGCCGGTGTCGGATCGTTCTGAGGGCTGAGAAATATGGGTCGATAGAGTGTAGCTGTCGGCACAGGCCTTCATATTGCTTGCCGGAACCCTGCAGCCAATCGGTGAAGTCATCGTAACGATTTTCATGGCGCGACCTGGCGTCGATGAAGTGATAGAAGATGCTCCCCAGCGGTATCTCCGGGATCGCCTTGCCGAGCTCCTCCGGCGTGGTGACCTTACGGCCGGTGTCGAGGACTATCAGTTGTGAGCGAAGGAAGTAGAACATCTGGTCGGCTCTGGACCAGGGCATATATTCGGACTCGTCCAGCCGCTCTTCGATGGTATCGACCACCTCGCTTCGCAGTGCCTCTATATCGGGGAAGTCGGCCGGGGTTATGACGCTGAGTCGCTCGGCCAACGCCTTCTCGTGCAGGCCGTGCCTGACCCAGGAGGCGAAATCGTTGTTGTATTCCGGTTCGTCGAACAGCGGCTGCAACAATCGCCCCCAGAAATGATGATAGATGCTCTCAGGCTGAACCTGCAGCAGTGCATCCCGGAATTCACGCAGGCTCTGAGCCCGGTAGTTGGTGGCCAGGATGACCAGTGCACTGTCCCGGATGTGGAAAGTGCGTTGGTTTGGTGAGCTGTTTTTCGGGTCCAATGTTATGGTTTACTCCTCAGTTATCTTTGAAATATTCGTGTGGCAGCCGATCCGGCAAACGCCGGATCGTGCTGAAAGGGATTTAAGTAGTTGATTTTTCTTGTCCCTCGCTATATCGTGTGGGAAAAGCCATCAAACATCTGGGTGACAGATGTCCCACGGATAGCTTCGCTATCCGTGTTTCGCGGCGTCAGGTTCTCAACCTGACGCCATTTTCCGGCAGGGCCCAAGAACCCGGCTCGGCGGACACACCGAACCTTCAGGATGTCAATGCTGCAAAGTAGAC
>MWJR01000294.1 GCA_002127415.1 Calditrichaeota bacterium AABM5.125.24 | reverse complement strand
CGGATCAAGTCCGGGGCAGGCTCTGCGTCGGAATGACAGTCCGGCAGCTGCCGGATCAATGTCAACTATAAAATGCCACCCTTAATAGTGTCATGTCACGGCAATAATGTCTCATAATATGACAATAGTTGGACAACTGGCTGGATCCCCCCTAACCCCCCTTATTAAGGGTGGAACAGAAGGGGGGATATAAATCATTGTAGTAATACTCCTGACTGCATATAAGTCATCATATTACACTTGACAGAACAGCAGTATGAAATCCGGATTGTCCGGCAACTGCCGGACGAAGCAATCTTCAAGTTTATGATTTATAGGCACATCCTTTTGCTACGCCCTCCATTTGACTGTCAACACAAAATTTCGTATAATCTGTAAGAGCCGGAACTATTCGGATATCCACAGACAGCAGTTTCACCGGAGCTAAGATGCAACGACCTCTTCTCTGGATATTGACAACAATTCTGATTGCCTCCAGTGGGCTGTATGCCGGACAGAGGGCACCCGACTTCACCCTTCTCAGCATCGACGGGGATAAGTTCAAGCTATCCGAGCGACTCGAGAAGGGGCCGGTGCTGATCGACTTCTGGGCCACCTGGTGCAAGCCGTGTCTTCAGGCTATGCCGCATCTGGACCGTATTACCGGTCTCTATGCTGAGCGCGGCCTGCAGGTGGCATCCATATCGATCGACAACCCCAGGAGCCGGTCGAAGGTCAAGCCCTTTATTCGCTGCTCGGGCTACAGCTTCGAGGTGCTGCTCGACGGGGATATGGAGGCCCGGCGTCTCTTCGGTGGAACCAACATCCCGCTCACGCTCCTTATCTCAGGTTCAGGGGAGGTGGTTTACCAGCGCCTCGGTTATGTTCCAGGGGATGAAAATACACTGATCCAGGAGATTGAGAAGCTGCTGGGGTCGGTTCCAGGCGACACCTCCACCACCGAAACCGAGCCCTCGGAAGACCCTTCACAGTGACGGCATTCACGCGGAAATGCTGCTTTGGTTGGGGTGCCCTCCTGACCCTTGCGCTGTGGGGATCGACGGCCCGGGCGGCTGACATCTTCATCACCGGCCAGAACGAAGTGCGCTACGGCAGGGGCTCACAACCTGACGCTGATAGATATAACTTCTTTGAAAATTACATGGAACTGACTTCGGGGATAGACCGCTTCCGGTTCCATCTGCGCCAGAGCTACAAACTGCCCTCCGAGTTCGGCGTTCGGCAGACCGGATGGGACGCCTTCGACCGGAAATATATCGAGTATTCAGGCGACAGAATGACCGTTCGTGGCGGCGATTTCTACCGTCTTCGGGGTCGCGGTCTCCTGTTCGGAGCGGTTGAACTCGTCGAACTTGGCTTTGACTCGGGTCTTGAGGGTGTGTTGGTCGAGAGCTCTATCGGAAGATTCGAGGGCGCGGTGTTCCGCGGGGTGGAAACCGACTCAGTCGGTGAATTTGCTGAAGCCGCTGAAGGTGCCTGGGGGTTATACCGTCTTCCGAACGGAGTGCAGATAGGCGCCGGTTACAACTATCTCGAAGATGGGCCGCGACACCCTGCCATCGGCAGAGCAGGAATCGAGGTGGAGACCGGAGTAGGTTCGGGGGAGCTTTTCGCGGCATACACCTCGGACAGACTCGACCTCGAAGATAATGAGTATCACCACGGGTTCTACGGCGCTGCTTCGCTGTTCGGGATCGGATGGGGACTGCTGTTCGACTACAAAAACTACCGTCTGCTTCCCTGCCTGCAGTTCCCCCCTACCGCGATTCCGGAGGCGACGATGACCCTGCTCGACCGACATCCGCGCCAACCCTCCTTGAGTGACGACGTAGGATGGCAGCTCGAAGTTACACTCAGCCGTGGCTACTGGGACCTGCGTCTCAATTATAACCAGTCGAGTGAACATGCTGCAGCTTGGCCGGACCTGGAATCGATCCTTCCCAGGATGGAGGAGGAATTCTCCCCCTACCAGGGGCTGTTCCTGCGCCTCGAACGTGACGACTACGTGAAGGATCGCTTTGTAATTCAAGGGGGGTTCAACGAGGATGTCGAATTCATCCACACCCCTGCCGGGGGTTTCTCAAACTGGTTCCAGAGGATAGGCGGCGGTGTAATATATGAACGTCGGCTTCCAGACAATTATTCTGTTACCGGTGAAGTGGAATATATAAACGTTGAAAAAAATGGAACTCATGGCAGGGAGTTCAGGGAAGAGCTCTTCTCCCTCAGCGTCTCCCGCGCACCCAATCTTTCCACAACCGGAAACATCGAATTTGCCAACAATGAGGGGGAGGTAGGCGGGGTGGATTGGCCGGAATGGTTGAATGGGGGACCGAACGACCGTTATTGGACATCGAGCGAACTGACACTGAACCTCTTCGAGCGACATCAGCTCACGCTTTTCTACGGTCACGAACGGGGTGGACTCAGGTGTTCCGGCGGGTTCTGTCGATGGGTCGAGCCCTTCAAAGGGGTCAAGATGACCCTGATCAGTCAGTTTTAACAAGTGGAAAGTATAAAAGTCTTTCAGAGTAGGCACAGTCTGAAACTATCTTGGAAAACATATATTGAGGGTTTTAACCAAGTAATGATTTTCTTGTTGTAGTCGTGGTTGTCCCTAACCACGACTGTCGGGCTCGGGGACAGCCAC
>MWJR01000071.1 GCA_002127415.1 Calditrichaeota bacterium AABM5.125.24 | reverse complement strand
AGCATGCCCCTGCGCCTGTCCCTGCGAAGGCAGGGAAAAGCAGGGGGCCGGTATCCAGACGAATTCGGGGCTGTCTGAATTCCGACCCCCACTTTCGCGAGGGCAGGCTCTGCGTCGGAATGACAGAGCTCAATGTCAACTATAAAATGCACCCCGTAATAATAGCTATCTTCACAACGGTATATTCCCGTGTTTTTTCTTCGGGTTGCTGTCCACCTTGTTCTCGAGCATTGACAGGGCTGTGATTAACTTCGGCCTGGTGTAGCGCGGCTCGATAACCTCATCAATGTAACCCCGTTCAGCGGCAATATAGGGATTGGCAAACCTCTCGGTGTAATCGTCTATCAACTTCGTCTCCATCTCTGCGGAGTCTTCAGCAGCGGCCATCTTTCTGGCAAAGATAATCTCGACCGCCCCTTTCGCCCCCATCACAGCGATTTCCGCCGACGGCCAGGCGTAATTTATATCGCCCCGGATGTGCTTTGAGTTCATAACGTCGTAGGCTCCGCCATAGGCCTTGCGGGTGATGACCGTTATCTTCGGCACGGTGGCCTCGGAGTATGCATACAGCAGCTTGGCGCCGTTGGTGATGATACCGCGCCACTCCTGGTCGGTGCCAGGCAGGAAGCCGGGCACATCCTCGAAGGTGACCAGCGGAATGTTGAAGGCGTCGCAGAACCGGATGAAGCGACCCCCCTTTCGCGACGAGTCTATGTCGAGCACCCCGGCCAGAACCGCCGGCTGATTGGCGATGATACCCACCGACTGCCCGGCCAGCCTGGCGAACCCCACCACGATGTTCCTTGCGAACTCGGCGTGAACCTCAAAGAAATCGCCGTCATCGACCACCCGCCTGATGACATCCTTTATATCATAAGGCTTATTTGGATTGTCAGGAATGATGTCGTTGAGTTCCTCATCAGCCCGGTCGGACGGATCCCGGGATTGGACAAACGGCGGATCTTCCATATTGTTGGAGGGGATGAAAGAGACCAGTTTCCTGATCCCCTCTATGGCATCGGCTTCGCTGTCCACTGCAAAGTGCGCCACTCCACTTTTAGAGGCGTGAGTATCGGCGCCTCCGAGCTCCTCTGATGTGATGTCCTCGTGCGTGACCGTTCTGACCACCTTCGGTCCGGTGACAAACATATAGCTGGTCTCACGCACCATAAATGTGAAGTCGGTTATGGCCGGGGAATAGACGGCTCCTCCCGCGCAGGGGCCCATAATGGCCGATACCTGTGGTATGACACCGGACACCAGGGTGTTGCGGAGGAATATGTCCGCATAGGCTCCCAGTGACACCACCCCTTCCTGCACCCGCGCACCGCCTGAGTCGTTGATGCCGATGACCGGCGCACCTACCTTCAGCGCCATATCCATAATCTTGCAGATCTTGGTTCCGTGCGCCTCAGCCAGTGACCCGCCCATTACAGTAAAATCCTGCGAGAAGACAAACACCAGCCTTCCATCGATCTTTCCGTAACCGGTGACAACTCCGTCGCCGGGATAACGCTCCTTCTCCAGCCCGAAGTCGTGGCATTGATGTTGGACAAACATATCCACCTCGGTGAAGCTGCCGGGATCAAGCAGCAGGTCGAGCCGCTCCCTGGCGGTTAACTTGCCCTTGGCGTGCTGGGCCTCGATCCTCTTCTCTCCACCGCCTAACATCGCCTCATCGCGACGCCGCGCCAGTTCAGACAGTTTGTCGTTCATTCTGTTATCCTCAATAGTGGCTATTGTCGTTAGCTGTTATCAGTCCTCTGTGACAGACAGGTATGTCCCCCCTCCTCAAATTATAACTCTTCAATCACCCTTCAGTCGTATCGTTTAAGTCAGCGATTTGCTCATAATAAGCATCCTGGCCCCAAAACGCGCTCTCTTCTTCTCCAGTATCTCTTCGAGCTCGGGGATTTCCTTCATCTCGAAGCCGAGCTTGCGGAGTAGTCTGATTGCACGGTAGTTGTCCTCGCGAACCTCACCCAGGATCTCCGAAGCTCTTTCCCGCCTGGCCCTATCTATCCTGGCCCGATGCAGTGCCTCCCCCAACCCCATCCCACGGTAACGTCTCTTCACCATCAAGCCGAAAATCCAGTATCCAACATAAAGATGGCTATCCTGCGAGTATCTTACCAAACTGGCAAGACCAATAACTTCTTCCCCTCGTCTGGCTACAAATATGGTGGCATTCGGATCCTCATCTAACATCTCTTCAGGCTCGTTCGGATATAGCCAGTCTCCGATCTTCCTCAGGTCTTCTTCACTTGCCTCGCAAACGATAAAATCCGGACTGAATCGCCGTGCCACCTCTCGATAAATCATAAAACCCTGCAATGACCTCAAGCAGGATCTGAATATCCTTCCCCGAAATCGTCGCAAACGATCAAGGGTCGATCTAACGCTCACTATATCGTCCTTTGGTTGACAGAAAATTGGCTCTTCGCTATATCGTGTGGGTTAAAACAGCTGAACCTGTATTGCCGAGCAGCTCAGCATCTCGTGTTTCATAGGTTAGGTCTATGTTGCAGTATTGACATCACGAAGGTTCGGTGTGTCCGCCGAGCCGGGTTCTTGGGCCCTGCCGGAAAATGGCGTCAGGTTGAGAACCTGACGCAGCGATAGATTTATATGGTAGGCCCGACACTCCCCAGCCTTCGCTGGGGCAGGCCCTGTCGGGCAAATGCGCGGCAAG
>MWJR01000017.1 GCA_002127415.1 Calditrichaeota bacterium AABM5.125.24 | reverse complement strand
GCCGAAGGGGGCGTGTCGCGGCGGTTGACCTTCCACAACGCTGACGATATAGTATGTGACTGGACGGCTGGCGGCGGGGAGATCATCTTCTCCTCCCGCCGCTTGGGCCGCTATCCCGACTACCGCATGCTATACCGCGTCCCTCTGGAGGGTGGCACGCCGGCCCCGGTGATGGCAGCCTTCGGCGAACAGGCAGCTGTCTCCACTGACGGCGAGGCGATCCTTTACACCCGTGAGGGGATTATGTGGTCGCGGCGGCATTATCGCGGGAGCGGAGCCGGTCAGGTCTGGCTCTATCGTCCGGACAGCGACGAGCATATAGCCATAACCGACACCACGGCGCTGAAGACCGGTGACGATTACCGCCGTCCACATTCCTGCTGGCCGATATGGGGGCCTGACGGGTCAGTCTATCTGGCTTCCGAGCGGGATGGAACCGTCAACATCTGGCGACGCGACCCGGAGGGTGGATGGGGGCAGGTGACGCACTATTCGGGCGACGGCATCCGCTTCCCGGCGATATCCCGCGACGGCAGAGTCATCGCCTATGAACAGGGGCTGGATTTATACATTATCGAGGATGGCGGTCCACCGCGACGACTTGACATCATCGCCCCCCTGGATAATCCAGACGCCGCCGCCCGGTGGATCACCTACAAGGATAAAGCCGAGCGTCTCGCCTTCAGTCCTGACGGCCGGCAGATGCTCATCGAGGTTCGGGGTGAGGTCTTCGCCGGGCGGATAGTGGGCGACGAGGACAAGCGCGCCCGCGGCCGCGCCAACCCACTCTCCGGCGATCATCCTTACCGTGACGGTGACTTCGCCGTATCTGCGGGCGGGGACAGCGTGGTGTTCGTTTCTGATCGGGAGGGAAGTCGAGACCTTTATCTGGCCTACTCCGCCGATCCCGAAACCGCTGAACTGGCCGGGGCGCTCAGGGTGACAATCGAACGGCTCACCTCGGATCCGGCTGATGAACATACACCTCGCTGGTCGCCCGACGGCGGACACCTGGCCTTCATCCGAGGCAAGGGCGATCTGTTTATCCTCGATCTTCAGGCCCGCACCGAACGACAGCTCCTGGAGGGGTGGTCGCTGCCCCAGTATGCCTGGTCGCCCGACGGGAGTTGGATAGCCTTCACCCGCGAAGATAATGAATACAACAGCGACGTGTTCATCATCCCTGTAGAAGGTGGCGCGGAGGTCAACATCAGCCGGCACCCCGATGAGGACGAGCTGCCGGTCTGGTCGTCTGACGGACGCAGGCTCGCCTTCAGGTCCCGGCGCCGCGAGAACAACTGGGACCTGCATTTCGTCTTCCTTATGTTGGAGGATCACCGGAAGAGTGCCGCCGACTGGGCCGAGGAGGCTCGTGCCAAATCGGTTGATAAGTCCAGGAAGAAGGATGACGGTAATGATAAGAAGAAGAAATCGAAGGAGGTTGAGCCTCCGGTTGAGGTGCTGATTGACACCACCGACATATACCGCCGGATACGGTCGGTGACCAGACTGTCGGGTGAGGAGGGGGAGTTCGCCATTTCGCCTGACGGCCAGCAGTTCGTGTTCAGCGCTGACCACGAAGGGGAGAAGGACCTCTACATAGTCAAGTGGACGGGTGAGGAGCTCAAGCGGCTGACCAAAGGGGGCGCTGAAGCGCGGTTCATAAGCTTCGACCGGGACGGCAAGCTGGTGCGCTTCCTGGATGGGAAGGGGCTGGTTAAGTCAGTGGGAAGCGACGGCAAGAAGGAGAAGACCCACCCCTTTGAGGCTCGGGTCAGGGTGGACCGGCAGACCGAGCGGCGGCAGAAGTTCTCCGAGATCTGGCGGACGCTGAATGACCGGTTCTACGACCCGGACTTTCACGGCTACGACTGGACGGCGCTCGGCGAGAAATACCGCGCTTTGATTGAGGCGGCCTCCTGCGAGCAGGACTTCGGCGACCTGGTCAGGATGATGTTCGGTGAGTTAAATTGCTCCCATATGGGTTACAGTTCGCCTTATCCCGGGGAGAGTCATCAGATCGGCAGGCTGGGGCTGGACTTCGACTTTACCGACCCCGGACCCGGACTGCTGGTGGCCCATGTCCAGCCCCGCGGCCCATGCGACCGGGAGAAGTCGCGGGTTCATCCCGGGGAACGGCTGGTGGCGGTGGGAGGCGTTAGGATCGAGCCCGGCGTCAACCTTAATGAGCTGTTGGTGGATATGGTCGGGGAGCGCACCGAGCTGGTCGTTTCCGACGGGAAGGACGAGCGCCGGGTGGTAGTTCGACCGATGGGGGATTGGGTTCAGGGTTATCTGCGCTACGACGAGTGGGTGACCGGGAGGCGTCAGGTGGTCGACTCGCTGTCGGAAGGCAGGCTCGGCTACCTGCATATCCGGGGGATGGGCGACAGGAGTCTGGCGCGCTTCGAGGCTCAACTGTTCTCGGTAGCTGCCGGCAGGGAGGGGCTTGTGATCGACGTCCGTTACAACAGCGGCGGCTGGATCACAGACCATCTGCTGACGATGCTGCAGGTGCGACGCCACGCCGTCACCTACCCCCGCGACGGCGGGCCGGGATACCCCCAGGGGCGGCTGCCGTTTTATGCATGGGTTAATCCTATTGTGGTGCTCTGTAACGAGCACTCCTTCTCGAACGCCGAGATATTCAGCCATTCCATCAAGACCCTGGGGCGCGGCACGCTGGTCGGGGTGCCGACGCCTGGTGGTGTAATC
>MWJR01000149.1 GCA_002127415.1 Calditrichaeota bacterium AABM5.125.24 | reverse complement strand
TAACGTAGTAGTGTCAGTAAGTGTGACACCACACCACGCTCACCCTTATTACAAAAACCTCTGGCTCAGATCCCAGAAGCCAATCAGCCCCTGGCAGGCCATGGTGACGATGGTTCCGGCAATGCAGACCCCGACGGCAATAGCCAGCAGCGCCGGCCAGAAGCGGATGCCGAATACATAGGCCGCCACGGCCCCCGTCCAGGCCCCCGTCACCGGCAGCGGGATGGATACGAACATAGCCAGACCGATGGCCCGGTAGCGCTCAACCACCTTACCCCTGCGCCTGGTTCGGGCGAGCAGCCAGTCGAAGAACCTGCCGAAGAGCGGGAAGCGCCCGAGTAATCGGCGGGCCGGATCGAGAAGCAGCAATATAAACGGAACTATCAACAGATTCCCCAGTATACTCCATCCCAGAGCCCCCTGCCAGTTGAGCTCCAGCACAAAGGTCGCCCACGGTATCGAACCGCGCAGCTCGGTCACCGGCAGCATCGCCAATAGAGCGGTGACCGTCTCCGGCGGCAGGCCGGTGAAGAACAGCGCTAACCGCTCAGTCACGCTCCCAGCCGTCCTTGCCGACCAAAGGAACGAAAATACAGCCGCCGCGATGCATCACCTGCATCTTCCCACCGGTCTTTTTCAGCACCAGGTCAAGCTCCTGTGACAGCCTCCCCCCCACCGGCACCACCATTCTCCCCGCTATCTTCAATTGTTCGAACAGCTTCTGCGGCACTCGCGGCGCGGCGGCGGTCACCAGAATACGGTCGAAAGGCGCCTGCGAGGACCAACCCAGGGTTCCGTCACCGGTCTTGTAATGAATGTTGGTATAGTTCAATGGATCCAGGCACCTTTTAGCATGCACCTGCAGCCCGGCTATCCTCTCGACGGTGAACACATCCTGTGCCAACTCGGCCAGGATCGCAGTCTGATAGCCGGAGCCGGTGCCGATCTCGAGCACCCGTTCGTCGCCGGCAAGGGAAAGGGTCTGCGTCATCAGCGCCACCATAAACGGCTGGGAGATGGTCTGTCCGGAGCCGATGGGGATCGGGCGATCCTCGTAGGCATAAGGGCGGTCATCCTCGTTCACGAACAGATGCCGCTCGACCATCCTCATTGCATCCAACACCCTGCGGTCGATGATGCCGCGCCCTTCGAGCTGGTGCCTGACCATAGATTCGCGCTCGGTCTCGAACATCAGCGTTCCCGTCCCGATATCAGGTGCCGCAGCACGACCTTCACAAACCTGATGGTGTCGGTAAATCGATTGATGGAGCTCGGGGCGCCATCATACATAGTCGGTATCCCTACCCATCCCAGGCGAGCGCCGCGCCTGGCCAGCCTGAGCAGACATTCGGTCTCAAATTCAAATCTTCTCCCCCGGAGTTTTAGCCCATCCAGCAGCTTCCTGCGGATGAGCCGGAATCCGCATTGACTGTCGCGGATGCGCAGACCGGTGACCAGCGACAGGATCAGACTGGTTGACCGGTTTGAGAAACGGCGATCCCATGGCATCCCACCTGTATCCCATTGCCTACAGCCGATAACTACGTCGTATTCACCGCCGGCCGCAGCCTCGATAAAAGCGGGTATCAGGGCCGGGGCGTGCTGCAGATCGCCGTCCATAGTTATAATCCAATCCGCATTCTGTCTGCAAAGGTGGTCAAATCCACTTCTTAAGGCAGCGCCCTTCCCCTGATTTGACTCGTGGGAGATAACCATAACCCCTCTCTCGTGTGCAATCTCTCCGGTCTGGTCAGTCGAGCCGTCGTCCACCACCAGGATTCGGTCAGCGGGCAGATATTTGAGTGCACCGTCGATTAGCTGACCGAACATCGGCGCTACGTTATAGGCCGGAATAAGCAGCCAGACCACCCCGATGTCATTACGCAACGGCAGTTCAATCTCAGGTGAAGGATTCCCCTTAAAAGTCGCTCCTCCTGCACCAAGAATAGTGAAATCCATACTATAAATATCCTGAAAGTAGCCTTAAAGGGAAGTGCCTCCTCATCAATGGTAAATCAGCCAAGGATGTGGATCGCGGCTTTGGCATAATATCTGCGAACTTTCATCTCGATGCAAACAGTTCTACCGGATACAGTGTCAGGGCCGGTATGTAGGTCACCAGCGCCAGGATAGCCAGCCTGATGGCGAGAAACGGCAGGGTGGCGTGGTAGAGCTTTAATATCGGCCGGTTGAAGCGGAAGCTGGCGATGAACAGGTTCAGGCCGACCGGCGGGGTGCTGTAACCGATCTCGAGGTTGGCCAGGAATATTATCCCCAGATGAACCGGATCAATCCCGAAATCCAGCGCCAGCGGGAGGATCAGCGGCACCACCACCACCAGCGCCGAGAAGACATCCATCAGGCAGCCAACCATCAACAGGAACAGATTCAACAGGATCAGAAACGCAATGGGGCTTGTCACGGCCGACCTGATCCAGCCCAGGAGAACCGTGGGAACGTCGGCATAGACCAGATAGTTGGTCAGCGCCAGCGCTGCGCCGAGGATCAGCAGGATCCCCCCGATAAGGACGCTGCTGTCCTTCAGCACCCTCGGCAGATCGCGGATGGGGTGTATGTCGCCGATTATGAAGCATTCGACGATGGTAAGGTATGCCACGGTTACCACCGCCGCTTCAGTGGCCGTGAACAAC
Source organism: Calditrichaeota bacterium AABM5.125.24 (assembly GCA_002127415.1). Classification (GTDB taxonomy): domain Bacteria; phylum Electryoneota; class AABM5-125-24; order Hatepunaeales; family Hatepunaeaceae; genus AABM5-125-24. The sequence goes on along the minus strand of MWJR01000149.1, from coordinate 156 downwards.
CCGCCATAAATGCCCCCCACCACCACCACCGGCAGCGCCACCTCCCAGCCGGCCTCCTTCAGAGCCGGCAGCAGCGGCTCGCGACCGACGCCCTCCGCTGACTTAATGCTCAACCCATGCCTGACGCAGTAGAGACTCAGCCCCAATACCATAACC
>MWJR01000156.1 GCA_002127415.1 Calditrichaeota bacterium AABM5.125.24 | reverse complement strand
ATTTCCCGCTGGCAGACGCCATCGTCTGCCAGTTAAGTCATTGTTTTTCCGTCACACGAGGGCGTGTGACGGCGGGCATATTGGTGTTCTCGGACAGACTGCTTCGCGGGAATGACATTTTGAGATAGGTTCATACGTTTCCGGGAACAGATACAAACAGTAATAAAGAGAGTTACAATCCAATCTAACCTTAATTAAGCAAGAGGTATTATGCAGATTCCCAAACGACACATCAATATCGGCGGTGAGATCTTCGAGATCCCGGATTTCAGCAAGCTGTTCGGGCGCGGGATATGGGGTGTGCTGTTGGTCGTATTATTGCTCTGGCTTCTAACAGGCCTGTATATAGTGAAGGCTGATCAGCAGGGCGTGGTTCGACGTTTCGGCGAGTATGTCAGGGTCACCAGTCCCGGCATTCACTACCATATCCCCTTCCCCATCGAGAGGGTCAACCGTCCTCGGGTCACGGAGGTCAAGCGGGCAGAGATCGGCTTTCGCAGCGTTGATCCCGGCCCACCGTCACGATACATCGATCGCCCCAACGAGTCGATTATGCTGACCGGCAACCTGAACATCATAGACATCGATATGATCGTGCAGTATCGCATTGTGGATGCGGTCAAGTATCTGTTCAAGGTGCGCGACATACAACTCACCGTCCACAGCGCTGCTGAGGCTTCCCTCAGACAGGTCATCGGGAAGCACGACATCGACGAGGCGCTCACCGTCGGCAAAGGCGAGATCCAGGAGGCGACCAAGGAGCAGCTCCAGGAGATCCTCGATCGTTACGAATCCGGTCTCCTGGTGGTGGCGGTTCAACTTCAGGACGTTCATCCACCCCAGGCTGTAGTTGACGCCTTCAAGGACGTGGCTTCGGCCAGAGAGGATCTGAACAAGATGATCAACCAGGCCGAGGGTTACCGCAACGACCTCATCCCCCGAACCCGCGGCCAGGCAGCCAAAATGGTCAAAGGGGCCGAAGCCTGGGCAGCAGAGCGGGTAACCAAGGCGGAGGGAGACGCGGTGAACTTTACCAAGATACTGAACGAATATCGCCGGTCCCGGGAAGTGACCCGCAAGCGGCTCCTGCTCGAGACTATGGAGGAGATCCTGCCCGGCGTCCGCAAATACATCCTCAAAGGGGATAAGGAGAGCAGCCTGATGAACGTCCTCGGCCTGCCCGGCGTTCAGGAGCCAAAGACCGGAGGTCAGCGATGAAGAGAAACATCACAGTCCTCATCTATATACTGGCGCTGATCATCGTCATATCGCTGGTGACCTTCACCGTGGACGAGACCAATCAGGTGGTGGTTCTGCAGATGGGCAAGCCGGTCAGGACCGTGCCCGAAAGCGGCCTGCATTTCAAGCTTCCCTGGCCTATCCAGTCGGTGCAGTTCTTCGAGAAGCGGGTGCTGGACTACGACGCGGCCCCGACCGAGATCCTGACCAAGGATAAGAAGAACCTGGTGGTGGACAACTACGCCAAGTGGCGGATTATAGACCCGCTGAAGTTCATGATCTCGGTTCACGACGAGAACGGCGCTCAGGCGAGGCTGGACGACATCATCTATTCGGAGCTGCGCGTGTCGCTGGGTCTGCACGACCTGGAGGAGATCGTCACCCTCAGCCGTGCCGAGTTGATGGCCATTGTCACCGAGGCCTCCGATGTAAAAGCTCTGGATTACGGGATCGAGGTGATGGATGTGCGGATCAAGCGGGCTGACCTGCCTGAACAGAACGAGCGTTCGGTTTACGAGCGGATGCGGGCTGAGCGTAAGCGGATCGCCAACCGATACCGCTCAGAGGGCGAAGAGGAGGCCTTGAAGATACGGGCCGTGACCGACAGCCTGAAGGTGGTGCTTATGGCCGATGCCTACAAAACCGCGCGGGTCGTCCGCGGCGAGGCCGAGGCCAAAGCCATCGACATCTACGCCAAAGCCTATAGCCGTGATCCATCGTTCTACGATTTCTACCGGACGCTCGAGGCGTATAAAAAGATTATCGACAGCAACACAGTGCTGGTGCTGCCGCCCGACACCGAGCTGTTGAAGTATCTGAAGTAGCTTAAATGTGGTGTCAGATGAGGACACCTGACACCACATTCAGGATTGCTTTGTCCGCCAGTTGGCGGACTCGCAATGACAAAGAAGGGATTCCGTGTTTTTCGAATCGCTGAAGATCCTGGGGTTCGGCTGTCTGCGAACCGAGATCATCTTCTCACCCGACAAACTGAATCTCGCCATCGCCGACAACGAGGCGGGGAAATCAACCCTCATCTCCTCCCTGCTGGCGGCCTTCTATGGCACCGTCGAGGACGAGCGGATGACCCGCGACAAACGTCCCCATCGCAAGAATTTCCTGCCCTGGACCGACCCTGAGAATTTCGGTCTGGTGCTGGATTTCACCGCCGACGACATCCATTGGCGTATCGAGCGCGACTTCCACAAGGGTTCGATCAACCTGATCGACCTCGACAGCGGGGACGACCACATCGCCGAATACCACAGGGGGCGCGGCATCTATTATATCGGCGAGGGACTCATCGGACTATCCTGCGACGAATTCCTGAAGAGCTTCTACCTGAAGCAGGAAGAGATACTCGATATCAGGGACGCCAAGGGGCTGACTCCATATGTGCAGCAGGTCGCCACCACCCAGGAAGGGGGCGCCACCTCTGAGAACGCCATCGAACGGCTCCGGCAGGCGCTGCGCCACTATCCATTTCCGGGCAGCCGGGATGGGTTGACCATTGAGAATGCCATAAAGAGACTCGGCAGCGAGCGGGAAGGTGTCCTCACTGATATGGAC